>DADN01000147.1:0-11324 GCA_002509665.1 Methanobacterium sp. UBA8 | reverse complement strand
ATGGTTTATTTTATGACCAAGACCTACAATCTCAAGAATTTCTTTTGCCTGATCTCCAAATTCAGCTACAGCATCATCCGCGTCTTGTAACGATTCATCCCCATATTTAACTCCAGATAACTTTCTTATAACGTTTTGAAGGGCTGTTTCTCCCCATAGACCAAATGACCTTTGAAGATGGATTGCAGTTGCTTTTTTAAGTTTCGAAAAATAATAAGGACTTGAGTCTGAGGTAACTTCTATACCGTCAAGTATTATTTTACCACTATCAAAGGGTTCCACACCCCTAAGAATTCGCAGCAAAGTGGTTTTTCCAGATCCACTCATCCCAATTACCCCGACAATCTCACCCTGCTCAACATTGAGGTTTATATCATTTAAGGCCTTAATTTCTTCACCATTTTCTATTTTATATGTCTTGGATAAGTTTTCCACTCGTATCATTCGTTACACCTTGTTTAAACAAATTAAACAGTTCACTCAAATATTTTGACTTAACACATTCATTGGGCAAATTTAAATCTTTGAAAATATTGATCAACGCTACTTATTAACTTTAAGATTATATCACTCTTTTTTAAAGCCTTTTGAATAACTTTCACGGAGTCTAACTCAAAAGAATATTATCTGTAGAATCACTTCTTTAGTTAATATTAAACACAGTGATTTAAATTGTTATGCTAATTTACACAGCATCATTTAAACTGAATCACTTTGTAATACTTTTTAATATAAAAGTAGTAAAGTACTTAAATTTCAAATTTCAAAAATGAAAATAGATAAAATATGTTTTAAGCTAATCTCAACTTATACATGCTAATTTAAGCTATAACGCATTTAAACAGACCAATTTAATATTCCTTAATTAAGTTAATTAATACAGGTTTAAAGTTATCTCATCACGAGGTAGCAATGCGTGGAGGTGAAAATTTGGCACAAAAGCGACAGAGAAGGTTTAATGTAAGCCCAGCACAGGTTGAAAAATCAATAAAGGGGACTCATTTTCCTGCACAAAAACAAGATTTAATTCAAAGAGCAAGGGAAAATCATGCTAATCAGGATGTTTTGAAAGTTTTAGAAAATATGCCTGATAAACAATTTAATTCCCCGGTAGACATAAGCAAAGCGATGGGAAAAATGTAAATAAAATTGTTAAGTAGGGACATCAGATTAAACTGGTGTCCATCTTACAATAAATACAACTGTTTAAATCATGTTAATATATTTAAACCAATTAAGCAGTTATTTAACTTTAATAAGTTCTGTTGCGTGCTGTAAATGTAATTGATAGATTAACTAATTTCAAGCTAGAGTAGATTTTATAAGTTTTACAATATACAAACATTATTTTAAATTATTTTAGTAATACAAAATACTTTTTTTTAACATAATTTGCAAGTGACGAATTTTAACAAAATCATGGAAAAATTTTTATAAAAATTTTTAAATGTTCGAAAAACCACCGGTTTTTCTCAACCTCAAAAATCATAGCTGACAAATACAAAGTCAAAGTATTTGTCGCGTCAAAATCTTTGATTTTGACAGCTTGCAAAAATCTTCGAATTTTTGAGAGATTTTTGCATGTCCAGAAATCCTCAAAAATCAATAAAACTAATAAATTTTCCAGCATATAAACAAAATATTAAAGCATATGAAAACAGATTAATTAAACAGGTGATTATTTGAGAGGATTACTTATTGGAAGGATGCAGCCTGTTCATAATGGACATCTTCAAGTTATAAAAGGCATTCTCGAAGAAGTTGATGAAGTTATAATAGGTATTGGAAGCGCTCAGCTAAGCCATACCCTAAAAGATCCATTTACTGCAGGTGAAAGGGTAATGATGCTTACAAAGGCCCTCAGTGAAAACGGAATTCATGCATCGAAATATTATATTATACCAATACAGGATGTAACCTGTAATTCTATTTGGGTAGCCCATGTTAAAATGTTAACACCACCCTTTGAATGCGTATATTCTGGTAATCCCCTGGTTCAGCGACTTTTTATTGAAGCAGGAAATAAAGTCACAGAACCGCCGCTGTTTAATCGTGAAACTTATTCTGGAACAGAAGTTAGAAGAAGGATACTTACAGATGAAGATTGGGAATCACTTGTTCCTAAATCCGTTATAAACGTCATTAAAGAAATTAACGGGATTTCAAGGATGAAACATTTATCTAAAAAAGAAGCTTCTGAATTAATACAAAAAATTTAAGAATTTAGGTGATCACATGTCTCTAAATGTGAGGATTATCAAAAAAGATGAAGAAATCGTTACAATTCCAGACCTTATAAATCAGGTAAAAAAGAATCCTAAAATTGATGAATGCGGAGCAGTATTTTCCTTTGAAGGTATAGTACGGGGAAAAGAAAATGAAACAAAAGTTAAAAAGTTGAATTTAAGTACTCCAGATATCCAAAAAACTGAAAAGGAACTTAAAGAAATCATAGAAGAAGTCAAAAATAAACATGGAGTAGTTGAAATAGCTGCAGTACATTATATTGGAGAATTTTACACTGGAGACTCCCTTTTACTTGTAGTTGTAGCTGGAGCACATAGGGGCGAAACAGCAGATGCTCTAAAAGAATCAATAGAGCGTATAAAATTCGATCTTGAGTTTAAAAAAGAGGAATTTACTGAAGAAGGGAAAAATATTATTATGTCAGGCGGATAAGCCTACCTCTTTATTTTATCAGCTCAATTGGAGAAAAGACTTAATTTAGCAGGTACAGGAGAAATTAAATTTGAAAAATATAAGGGATAGTGTCCATGGAAATCTTTATCTTGATGAATTGGAGATTAGACTGGTAGATACTCCCCAAATTCAGCGTTTAAGGAGAATTAAACAGTTAGGGTTTACTTACCTTGTTTATCCTGGTGCAAACCACTCTCGTTTTGAGCATTCCATAGGGACCCTGCACGTTGCGTCCAAAATTGCAGACAGTGTTGGTCTGGACGAACATACCAAAAAAATGATCCGTTCGTGTGCACTTTTACATGATATAGGGCATGGCCCATTTTCACATGTATCAGAAGGTGTTCTGGATACGCCCCATGAATACCAAACATCTAAAGTTATTAAAGAATCAGAAATTTCAGATATACTGTCTGAAATGTTTAATCTTAATGAAGTAATAGATATAATACATGGAAAAGGACATTTAGGACATATAATAAGCAGCGAACTTGATGCAGATAGAATGGATTATCTTGTAAGAGATTCTTATTATACTGGGGTTGCTTACGGGATGATTGATGTTGAAAGGCTTGTATCTTCAATGAAACTTGAAAATGGCCTAGTTATTGAATCAAAAGGTATCCAAGCTGCTGAATCAGCTCTCATTGCAAGATACCTAATGTATCCCAGTGTCTATCAACACCATACTACCAGAATAGTAAATTCCATGTTCAGAAGATGCATAAAATGGATGTTTGAAGCAGGTTTAGTTGATTCAAATACTATTTATAAATATGATGATGCAGATATTACCACAATTGCAAGATCCCATGATGATTTAATTAAAGATATAATCAACAGGTTAGATAACAGAAATTTGTTTAAAAGAGTATTTACCATAAAACTCAGCGATTTAGAAGAGCCAAAGGATGTTTTCAAGATTAATGAGAAGAAAATTAAGAGAATTGAACTTGAAATTGCTGAAGATTTAGGCTCACCTCCTGAATATACCATAATTGACATTCCAGAATACCCCTTCTTTAATGAAATGAGGACTCAAGTATCCGTGGGAAATGAATGTGTAAAATTAAATGAAATATCAAATTTAGTAAGTGCTCTTAAAAATATGCGATTTAATTATGCAGATATCTGTATCTATGTCCCAGAGGAATATGCTGAAAAAGCTTCAAAATTCCAATTTGAGGATTATATAGAGCTTACAATGCAAAAAAATATTAAAGACTGGTTATAAATTAATTATATTAAATAAAATAACTCATTATAATTATAACTTTTAAATATTCAATTGTTTAAAATTAGCTAATTAAAAAATTTGATTATAAATTATATACAAATAATATAAACATGTGATAATTATGATTGTAGTTGCTATTACTGGTGCAAGCGGCGTTATTTATGGAGTAAGACTTCTTGAAGTGTTAAAAGAGCTAAATATGGACACTGCTCTTGTAATAACCGATCCTGCCAGAATAATTCTTAAACATGAACTTAATATGGAAGAAGAAGAGTTAAAAGAGCTCACAAGCGTGATTTACGATCCAAAGGATCTTACAGCTTCTATTAACAGCGGATCGTTTAGATTCAATTCTATGGTAATAGTTCCATGTACAATGAAGACAATTTCTGCGATAGCAAATGGATATGCAAATAATGCCATAACAAGATCTGCAGATGTGGTACTTAAAGAAAGAAGAAAATTAGTAATTGTACCTCGTGAAACTCCCCTTAGATCAGTTCATCTTGAAAATATGCTTAAAATAAGCAGGGAAGGAGGCATAATTCTTCCAGCTATGCCTGGTTTTTATCATAATCCAGAAAATATTGATGATCTATGTAATTTTGTTGTTGGAAAAATATTAGACGTCCTGGAAATCGATAACCACCTGTTTAAACGATGGCATAACGACAATCCCTAAATAAACAAAATTTAATCAATGATTCATATGATCCCAGACGATGAATTTATAACTCATAAAAATGTGCCCGGGCCAACCAAAGAAGAAATAAGATGCCTTGTCATGTGCAAATCAAAGGTATCATCAAATGACATTGTAGTTGATATTGGCTGTGGAACCGGAGGGTTAACTTTAGAATTTGCCAAAAAGTCAAGCCTCGTTTATGCAGTTGATAAAAATTTAGATGCGCTAAATACAACAGAAAAAAACCTTAAAAAGCACGATCTGGATAAAAAAGTACAGATTATCCATAGTGATGCCCTTGAAGCCTTAAAAAACATTGAAGCATTTGATATTTTGATGATTGGAGGAAGTGGCGGAGATTTACCTCTTTTAATAGAAGAAAGTTACCAAAAACTCAGAAAAAATGGAAAAATAATAGTTACCTCAATTTTACTTGAAACCCCTGTTGAAGCTGTTCGAACAATGCAAAAACTTCATATGGATATCGATGTGATTGACGTGTCCATTTCAAAGGGACGTATCCTGGAAAGAGGAACTATGATGTTTGCAAAAAATCCCATAACTATTGTTACCGGGAAAAAATGATCTAGGGATAACTATGGTAGTGCAAAAATATTTGAGTAACTGGAGAGTCCGTTTAGGTATAATTTTAATTATACTAGCTGCAATTCTTTATATTAGTAATTTCTTACTTTTTAGAGATTTACACGACACCTTATTCTATCTAGATATAGATTTAGCATTTATTCCTATAGAGGCCCTTATTATTGTTCTTGTTTTAGAATGGATAATAGGTGAAAGGGAAAAAAGGAACTTGCTTCAAAAAATGAACATGGTCATAGGGTCCTTTTTCAGTGAAGTTGGGACAAATCTATTAAGTGGAATATCTGATTTTGATTCAAAAACTGAAAAAATCAAAAAAAGGCTCGTTATGACCGATAGCTGGACTAAAAAAGATTTTTTAGATGCAAGTAAAAGAATTAAAAACTATAATTACAATGTGTATATTGGAAAGGACAACCCTGATTCAATACATTATCTTCAAGAATTAAAAGTATTTCTTATCAAAAATAGAGAGTTTATGCTGCGTCTTTTAGCAAATCCCAACTTACTGGAGCATGATTCATTTACAGACCTTTTATGGGCAGTATTTCATTTAACTGAAGAACTTGAAAATAGAACTGACCTAACAAATCTACCTAAAGCAGATTATCAACATCTTGCAGGAGATACAGAAAGAGCATACAGTTTACTGGTTTATGAATGGCTGCAGTATATGGAACATCTAATGGAAAATTATCCTTATCTTTTCTCGCTTGCCATAAGGACAAATCCATTTAATCCAGATGCTACCGTAGAAATTCAAGACCCTCCAAATGGAATAATCTAAATCCCCAACTATACACTACTTAAGTCACTTTCAAACTAAAACCTTAATAGTGTATAAAACCAAACTTAACTATCTGACCATAACCTAACTTAAATCATTAATTAGGGTATGATCACGTCGCTAGATACTAATTTATAGTGAATAACATAACTTATAGGTCTATAAATTCATATAACTACTAAATTACATTTATTATCTATAAATTCATATAACTACTANNAACTACTAAATTACATTTATTATGTAAAATAATTAATGCGATAAAAAAATTTGTTATTGCAAAAGAGGAGATTAAATGGAACGGCTAAACCTCAAACAATACAGGGAAATGGTCAGTTTTATNNTATAAAAAGATGCATGGAAAAATGCCTGCGTATGTAACAGTTAAAGGATATAAAATCTCCAAGAAAGAGTACATAGATATGATAGAACGTGTTAATAAATTTATACTTGAGATGGGGAGAAATCCACGGACTGTTGATATTGAATCATCGAGAAAAGGCTATTTAGACGATTATCCAGAAGATAATCTAGATGATGAAATTGACATTTAAAACTATTTTTTTTAAAAATAAATAATTATAATTTATATTAAATGGAGTTTAGCCTTTAAAACCATTTCTTTTCTAAAAAAACTAATTATAGTTTATATTAAATAGATATTAACCATCAAAACCATTTCTATTTTAAAAATAACTAATTATAGTTTGCGGCAAATTAACTCAATTTCAAAAAGTAAAATAAATTAAAAATGAAAATTAAAAAAAATAAGCTAGTTAAATAACATTATGCTTTTGTAAAAGCATTAATTCATCTCTATTTAACTTTTTACCGCTTTTGAATTTTTCATATATCTCTTCAGCATGTGCTTTTTCTTTAATATTCTCTTTCGCGGTAGCTTCACTTTCTCTATTTCGTTTTCTAGACCTGACTTTATCAAGTTTTTTATTTATCTTGCGAATTTGTCCTAGAACTTCCCTTACTTCCTCATGTTTTTTGGAAGCGCTGTTTTTAGTTTCAATAAACGTGTTATGAGCTTCATCTGCTTTTTTCCTGATTCCATCTATTCTCTGGAAATATTCAAGCATCTGTTCATGGGTAGACTGAGCCTCATCTGAAAATTCAACAACTTTAGCATGGTATGCTTCTGACTGTTCCTTAAGTTCCACTGCTTCTGTATGGATCTTTTCGTCTTCCTGCATAGTTTGAAGTTTCTTTTGTAACTCTGTGACCTTTTTAACCAGTTCGTTCTCTTTCTTAATATCAAGAACTTTTGTTTCTATGGTCTTATCAAGGCGTTTAATCTCTTTTTCAATATTTAATATATCTCTTTTTCCAGATGCCCATTCCATACTCTTGAGTTTTTCATTGGTCTGGTCTCTCAGAGTTTTATATTTTTTAACTTCTTCGTTAGTTTTATCACGTTTATCTCTAAACTCAATTGCTTTGTTGAGATTTTCTTTAATACTTGCGTTTAAATCATCTCTTACCTGCCTTTGAGATCTGGCTTCACTGTTTAAATCGTCACGTTCTTTTGTGAGTCCGTTTAATTTCTTTTCATGTTCTCTCTTTTCAGCAAGTAATTTATCAAAGCTTTCTTCTTTAACAGGAGTTTCTGAAACTTCCGCATTATCTTTATTATCCATATTATCTTCAAATAGAGGTAATAATTCTTTTAAATCTTTTTTCTCAATTACAACATTTGCAATTTCTCTTAAAACAGGTTTTGCATTAAAAGCTATTCCTAACTTAACCAATTCAAGCATAGAAATATCATTTGCACCATCGCCAACCGCGGCACATTCATCTGCAGATATATTCTCTTTTTTCATCAGATCAGATAATACATCTGCTTTAGAACCACCTACAAGAGGTCCGCTTACTTCACCAGTTAAAATACCATCTTCTTCATGTAAGGTATTTGAAACTGCGTAATCAAGATTTAATTCTTCTTTCATACGGTTCGCAATGACTTCAAAACTACCGGTTATAGTTGCAATTTTGTATTTTCTTTCTTTAAGCACTTCAACTGTTTCTTTGGCACCTTCCATTAAAGGAATGTCATAGATTGCCTTCTTAATATCATCAACTGAAGCGCCTTTAAGTAAAGCAACTCTCTCTTTGATTGATGTTTCGAAATCCAGTTCTCCTTCCATTGCTTTTTTTGTTATTTCTGCTATTTTGTCTTCAATTCCCATTAATTTGCCAATTTCGTCTATGGCTTCGCTGTCTATAAGGACATTATCAAGATCAAAGGCTATTAGTTTAATCAAAAGATCACCGATATATAATCAAATTTTAAGGATTTAAATTAAATCCAGTTCACCCAATCTTTCCTTCGTTTTTTCAACGCCGAGCTGGGCATCATCAAAGCTTTTTGCTCCAGTACATACTACTTTTCCTGAACCGAACAATAATAATACAACTTTAGGGTCTTCAAGTCTGTAAACTAAACCTGGAAATTGTTCGGGTTCATATTCAGTATTTTCTAAATCTAATGCTACTGCCTCAAGGTTTAAGGTCTTTCCTAGATTTGCAGAAGCAACGATATTCTGTATTTTAATTTCGAATTCTTTTGGTATATCTGCATCTAGACCCCTCATTTTATCTACAGTAATATGTATAGCTTTTATTGAGTCTTCTATAGATTTTGCACCAGTACATACTAATTTTCCTGATCCAAAAATAAGAGCCGCTGTTTTAGGCTCTTTAAGCTTGTATACAAGTCCTGGAAACTGTTCCAGGTTATATTCGACACCTTCTAGTGTTAGAGCTACTTTGGGTAGTTCAATTGACTTTCCAAGAGTTGCAGAAGCTACAATATTTTCAACTTTAATTGGTACATCTGTCAAACACATTCCTCCAGTTTTAATCCAGATCATTAATTTGATTTTTACATTCCATATATGTTACATTAAATGTGATGGCACTTGAAAAATACCATTATTGCAGCTGCTCTTCTATTTTTTTTCAAAAAAAATTTAAAATGTATTACATCCCTATTTTTACAAATTATTTAAAAATCACAGATTTTTAGATATGATTGCTTATTTAATTAAAATAAGCATATGAATAATTATTTATTTTTTACCTGGACAATTGGATCCCTAGAAAGATCCATCTGCGGACCTATAAAAAAGGTGTTATTATAGAGTCCTGGACAACTGGAGGGTAAGTGTCCAGGAAATCACTTAACTTGTTTAGTCGACCTATTCAATTTTAATATTGCTTAAATATAATTCATAATAAGATTGTAACAATTAATACATTTTATGTATTAACAAAAAAGTAATAGTTTAAGATCCTGGACTACTTTGTCCAGGAAGCTTAGTATTAATGGTCCAATTTAATACTAGTTTTTATGTTTATATATACTTTGCATTTTCATGAATAAATGTAATAGCACATTTGTGATTATTCAAAAATAAGTAATACTTTTAACTAAATATATATGTAAAAATGAGGGATTTAATACTACAAAATTAAATGAAAAATTCTTGAAAAAACAGGAATTAATTTTTGCTAACTAACATAATTAAAAGGTGAGAGCATGACGAGATTTGAAGAACTCTGTGGAAGTTATACAAGCGCAAGGAAACGGTATTTCCATTATGAGAATGAATGCATGGAATTTGGAATTAAGATGGTAGATGGATTAAAAAAATATTTAGAATGCCCTCCAGAACAGGTTAATTATTACCCTCCTGATAAAGAAAGCGATCCTAATGTTAGTTATAACATACACGGAGCTACAAAACTTGGAGAAGATGGATTCTGGCATGTTGGTATTGGTATTGGATTATATGAAGTCCCAAATGGTCGCCCGCAGGAAAATGTAAGAAGTACACTTCTAATTAAAAAGGAAGATGGTCGTTTTGTGGTAAAATATGGTAAAGAGTCTAAGGATGAATTCCGAATATGTGAAGACAGCGAAGATGATCTAAAAAAGTTATATGACTACATCTTTGATGAAATTAAAGAGCTATATGATAAACAGCTGGAACATATTACTGGTGGAGCTGAATTTGCCCATGATCACGATGATTTAAGATACATTCAATAAGATAGTTAATATATATCTAGATTTAGATATTGGCTGCTATCTAATCTTAATTTATCTTTACCATTTTTATAATATTTGATTGATACAGTTAAAGACAAGATCAGGTTGTGTGCTGATAGAGACAGTAATAGAGTTCAATCAATATAAATTAGTTATAATTCCGCACTTTAACATGAATTTTAGATTTTTGGAGTTAGTATAGGTTACAATTCAAAAATAGTTATGTATTCTAAATTAAATATTTAAATTAAACATTTAATTCAAAATTTAAAAAAGAATTTTTTTATTTCATTATTTATTAAGATGTATCTCAATGGCGGAAACGTTACTGTTTGATCCTTCTCTGTTGGATACTTCTTCTGTGCTGATATCGATGGCTCCAAGTTTTACATCTGTTATAAATCTATTTCTTACAATTTCTGCGACGTCAACGGCCTTGCTTATGGCTCTTCCACGTGCTTTTAAAATAACTTCTGAATTTCCGCTGTTCATCTGGGTTACTACAGCTAACACATAATTCATCACTGGTTTATTTCCGATATATACAATGTTCTCTTCTGCCATTTTAAACCTCTCCTTCTAATATAATATTTTAATTTGGTATTAATACAGTTATGTATTCTAGTTTCAAAACTCTCTTTTGAGTATTGATTTGAATGTTTAAGTACAAGATAAAAAAAATTCTTCATTTTTAAAAGAAGGAATTTAGCTTTAAGCTGATATGTGCAGTGAATTAATTTTTTTTATATTCAAATCGTGAAAATGTATTATGTGCAAATGGCCTCGCATATGATTTAATCTATGTAATGCTGGCCTCAATTCTGAATAAAGTTATCCAGGCCCCATATTTTTTCTTTTCCTTCTTTTATCTTTTGCATGATTTCTGTTATCTCTGCAGGTTCTAGATGGTGCCAGTAGGATTTGTCATATATGAGTTTGGCTATAATGCCCCACCAGTTTACTACGTTTGTCAATGTATCTCCTCTGAATTTGATAAAAATAGTTGAATGCCCGATGAAAGTATAATAATATTGGTGTAATTAAAATTATAATAGTTTATACTGTCTAAAATTCTTAATAAAGTTTTTTATATCCTTATAAATATATGTTACTTATTCCTTATTAGTATTATACTTTAAAAAAGCTTGATTAACATTTAATTAAATAAATAAAAATAAATTTATTATAAATGTGTAAGTACTGGTCTACTTTATTAGAATTTAATGTACTTAACATGTTTTTTATATTC
>DADN01000159.1 GCA_002509665.1 Methanobacterium sp. UBA8 | reverse complement strand
AAAATTCTAATTTGAGAGTCTCCACAATAATCATAGTACATTTTCGTATTTAGTTATAAAATTATTACTCAGCCTTTTAAATTTCTTATACAAAAAAATAAACAAAATGATACAAGAGACGAGTGATCAAGCTAGATTCTGAATTAAAGTGGCTCCAAACCTTTTATTTACATGAAACGTTTTCTTCTTGTTTTCATAGTCCTATAAACCCGTTGGAAAGCATTTTCCTGTATTTGCAAAGCTAGAAAAGCTACAGACCTAGAGAACTGATCTTTTTAACATTAGCACGTTAAAGAAAATAATTGGCCATTTACAATGGCATTTATATTTGCTGTTACGAAATGCGCAAATGAAATCGAAGAATTTCGGTATCGTTTTCTTGATGGTGAAGTTGTGTTATATGAGTCCATTGATACCTCATTTACATATCTGGATAAAGAAACAGAATTATTTAAGGTAGTAAATGTTCCCGTGCAGGATACTATTGAGAAGTTTGTACAATTTGCAACCGTAACGGCAGAAAATTAAAAAGAGCATTTTACAGGGCCTGTAGAAAACGATGTATATCAATTCTCAGCCTTGCCGTGGATAACGTTTACGCATATTTCGCACACTGATTTTGGAAACAGGGAAAAAGCGCAACCCATATTTGATTGGGGAAAATATCATGAAAGAGAAGGCAAATTTATGATGCCGTTTGCAGTCCAGGCTCATCATGCATTTGTTGATGGTATTCATATTGGCAAACTTGCGGATAAGCTGCAAAGATACCTGGATGAAGTGTAGATTAATCATTAGTTTACTAATTTTTACTTTTTTTAAAGTTATGTATTCAGAACGCGTGGGTTTTACAGTAAAGCCTGTGCATTAATGAAAATGTGTCTTGATAAACTTAAAAAACGAAATTATTTTGGGATAAAACAAGAGTATATAACTCTCAATTTTATATTTAAAAACGAAAAAGAAGCATTTCTGAAGTTAACTAGAAACATCTTTCACATATCTCACAATTAGTATCTTGGATATTAAATATATTTAATCCACGTTGAAGTGCCATATGCTTTGAGATGCCAAAATGCAAAATTATTCATTATAATAACCACAGTATTCATTTTAGTTTGACTATTTGAATTTCATTTGAATTATCCCGCTTCTGATAGTAGCTCCATATGTTGAATTATAGTATTTGCCTGTTGCTTCTTTGAGACATAAGGGTAGATGGATCACTAGAAGTTGTTCCGGTAGGAGATAAAACTGTGTATGTGGATCCGGTTTTTAATAAGTAATCTGCCTTTATTTATATTGATTAAATATTACTGTTAGTTTGCAGTAATCGAAGGAAAACCATCACTTTATTTAGAGGATTTCTACAGAGACAAAAAAATAAATTGGAGATAACTCCAAAATTTATTTTATATTTACACTTGAACAACGTAGTAATTTGTTGCCTTACTTGTTGATGAAGTACCAGTTGTTATACTATGTCTGCCTATAAGTCCGCTCTTTACCCAGTTCTGATCCCATACCTTTATTCCAATTTTCTTCCCATATGAATCTAGGACATATCCTCTGAATATCGCCGCATGCCCATAGTAAATGCTTCCGGAGAATGTAGCTATTACTGTACCTGGTAAGACATTTCCAGATGATATAACATTTCGACCTTTTATCCAACTACCGGTTACCTTAGTACTTTTACTGAGGGTTTTTACTAAACTGACGCATTGGCCATAATAATAACCTTGATAATCAGCTGCTTGCCATCCATATGCGTAAACTGGGGATGATACCCATATAGACTTTTGATAAGGAATATAAAGATCTTTGGCTGATTGGGAAATCAACAGTTCACCGGAACCATAAGTTTTCCATGTTCCTTCTGATTGCAACGCATACAGGTTTGTACTTGTTGTTTTTAGATCAGTTGCAGCTTGTGCTGGCATAATGGCTGTACAAAATACTACGGACAACATCAGTAATATAATTAGTCCACTATTTGTTTTAATTTTCAACTTTATCATCTCTATACTTAACGTCTACATGTTTTCGTTGCTATTCAATAGAAACTAGGTATATAATCAAGTAATTCGAAATATCTATAGACATAAATATAATAGATATTTACATACCTATTTCTATTATGCTAATTTCTGTCTTTAAATCAGCAACTATAGTTTTTTAAGCACAGTACAAATACTTTCTTATATTTTTGTAAAAATTTAAATGATTTTAATAAATAAACTAAAAAAGTTAGTTCCGTTGCAAAAAGTTCGGAATAAGCAGGTAAGCATATGACTAATGAATAAGAGTCAAAATATCCGAGGAAAATTTATCAATATTTTAGAACTATTCCAAATAATTGATTGATATATTTAGCTTCATCAAAATAAGAGTAATTTAGATTCTGGACTTGTCTTTTTTCAATCTTATTCAAAGCTTCAATTCCTCTTAAAGTCTTACTTACAGAGCAAAAATCCTTAAAACCTAGCGTTGGAGCAATTATCCACTTTATAAACCTATGATCTCGTTTTATAATTGAGCATAAGAGGCTTAATAATGCTTTAGGAAAGTAATTCATGAAAAAAAGGCAGAATACAAAATAGAATGCAAGGTAGAGGTATTTTCAAGAATATCCAAATTGTATTATTAGCTGCTTTTTTAGTGGTATTTGCCTATTTTTTATTACACAGCTAGGTTTTTCCTGATCAGTCGTTTTCGTCCCATTTCGCGGCTACAGCTTTTATGATTCTTCTTTTACGTATGGATTTTAAGTGAATTTATAAATTCTATTTGGAGTAAGAAGAATTCACATACGACAAAACAGGATAAAGGATCTTATAGGAACGCCTTATCTTTCCATACTCCTCTGTATTCCTACAAAAAGAATTTAAAACAGAGGTATAGAGTTTGGAATAGAGATGTTCATCTGCTGGTGAAATAAAGATATTTATCCTGAGGGGGAATTTGCGCATCCGGTAAAGTAAGAAGTTTTCAGGCACAATTGAACTTTTACAGGAGAAAATATCAAAATATTTATCCATTTAATCGGATACTTCCATCTTATGAACAATCATAGCGAAACAGAAAGTTCAGGTCACAATTCCGTCCACTCTGACGCCGATAAAATTCCAGGATGGAACGAAGATCTTGAGCTGGCATTTTCTGCCTACAAAGGCCCCTATACTCCCGGAAGAGTTGCATCAAAACATAAAACGGTCTGCGAGGTCCTTGTCTCTGGGACTGTAGTACAGTCGAGAATCTCTGGTGCACTTCAAAAAATTGGGAAGCAGCCGGTTGTAGGNNGAACTGGGCTCACGCATGGTTGTCAATATTCTGCCCAGGAGGACCTGCCTTTCAAGAGGGGCAGCAGGAGATGGGGGCGGGGAGCAGGTAATTGCTGCAAATCTTGATACCATTTTTATCGTGACTTCCGTTGGTAAGGATCTCAACCTTCGAAGGCTTGAGAGGTATCTTGCCATTGTGTATTCTTCCGGTGCAAGCCCTGTGATTTTACTCAACAAAATCGACCTTGAAGATAACCCAACCCGGCTGGTAGAAAAAATCCGGTCCATTGCAGGTAACGTGCCGGTTATTCCGTTAAGCGCCCTTTCAAAAACCGGGCTTGATGAACTTAGCCCTTATCTCAACCCGGGAGAAACAGTTGCATTAATCGGTTCCTCCGGTGTAGGAAAATCTACGCTTATCAACGCTTTTCTTGGCGAAACCGTCCAGAAAACCGCAGATATCCGAAAAGATGATGAAAAAGGGAGACACACAACTACAGTTCGCCAGCTCTTCCTGCTTCCGAACGGAGCAGTCCT
>DADN01000203.1 GCA_002509665.1 Methanobacterium sp. UBA8 | reverse complement strand
CTCTTTTATAAGATTCACTGCCTGATAATAAAAATTGCTTAACTGTCCATATTGCCACTTTGTCTCTGCCAAAGAAAAACCATGTTTAATACTTACTACGTGAACTAAAAACATTCGAACCACCAAAGGAAAAGAATCTATACAACTGTTATGAAATAACATATGACCCCCTAATGCACCTAACTTTTTAATAAACCACAAAGCGTATCGTAAATAATAGAGTGTCAAACTTAGGTCAATAATAGCACGACCGTTGCGTACACCTACTACATAATTTGAAGCAAAACACGTTAACGAGTCTTTATGATGACCTATGTGAACGCCTAGCTCCATCAATCGTTTTAATAATCTCACTTGAGACATAATAAGAATTAATAAACATTTACATAATAAATATTATTTGTTCTAGCTAAAGAATAGGTTTGTTGTTTCATAAAATACCCGCGCTTCCTATTTGTAAGGTAAATCGCACCCATCATAGCAACCAATAAAATCATACCTGCTAAAGTCAACACGAAACTATAATGTTTAAAAATAATAATACCTAGCAATCGCAATAATTCATTTGTGGTAAATAAATATTCATAAGAAGATTCATAAAAAAACCACTCCCCCCCAAACAATAGTACTTGGACACTTATCAAAAAAAACAAAGACAACATACCAAAGACAGAAGAAAAATCATTCTCCAATTGCACATCTTTTAAATTTAAAATCATAATAGAGAAAAGGAACAAGACGGCCACTGCTCCGATATAAACTAAAAAATAGAACAAACCTACCACGCTAGCTCCGATATACATGAACAATAAAGAAACACAAATATATAAGTAAATAAGATATAAAATAGAATATATCTTATTTTTAGAAATAACCAACATTAAACTTGACAATAACGCGGAAACTATCAAAAAGAAGACAACAAGATTAATCATCACTAAACTGACAAACTGAAATTACTAACGTATACAGAAAAATACAAGAACAACCACACAATATCAACAAAATGCCAATAAAAAATTGCTAAACTAAAGCTTAAATGTCTTTCTTTAGTATAGAACAAACGGTGGCTTAAATAATAAAAAGACACAAAAAGGAAAATCCATCCAACCAAAACGTGCATTCCATGAAATCCAGTTAAGAAATAAAAAATAGATCCATAAACACTATCTGTAATATTGAAATCCAAAGCCTGGCTATATTCATACAACTGAATTTCCAAGAAATATAAACCAAAACAAATTCCAATAGTGGTCAAAAATAATGGGATATACCAATTTCCTAAGCGTAAAATATATGCACCTAAGTTTAAAATCAAACCAGAAGATACCAACAACCCGGTAGCGATTAAAGACATACCTCCTTTTGGTAATCTTTGAAAACCAGCAGGCAATGAACTATCCCCTCCCCACATAGATGGATGAAAAAAACGATCAAAATAAGTCCAGAAAAACCCGCTAAACAAAGCAATTTCAGAAACAATAAACAATGCAAAACCATAAGCTAAGCAAGCTCTTACTTTGCGGTTGTATTTTCCGAAAACACCAGATTCAATGTGGATATCTTGAAACCACATAAAAGAGTAATACGCAACCAAAAATAAACCACATAAACCAAAACTTAATGCCCACTCATAACGAGTCAAAGACAATAACATATAAAAAACAAAAGTAAAAAGAGAAAAAGACAAATAAAAAGGCCAGCGAGTATATGGAATTTCATTAAAGTAATGAATATAATTTAAATTCATTAACTTATCTGAAAAAGATACATGCTTGGATAAATATAAATCCCAATATGGACTTTTCTCAAATATTGACGATTTTAATTTATTCTCAACGATCATCATAATAAATAAGAAACTACTAATACATGACACGACGTGCTCGCCAACCAACCCCACTATGGGAAACAGAAGTATAATCTGCAATCCCTGTCACAGACATTAACAGATCTCCAAAATAATTTATTTTCTGAGTATAATAATACCAATTTTTCCACTTTCTATCTCTAAATTTCAAATATTTTTTTCTCTCAGAGCGAATAAGGAAATTACGTAAGTCTTCATTATTATGTAACCTTAATTCACGGAAAAAACGATACCACGACTTACGAAAAAAGAAATACCCGGATGATATTTTACTCAACATAGGAGAACTTACTAACGAAGAAGATCTTATACGAGGCAAATACCAAACAAGAAACCTACGTAAATTCATTTTCTTACGAGAATTGCTAAATCTCATTTTCTTAATCAAGTGTTTAAATTCAGACTTTTTCAATCTAACGGAACGTCGAACAATTTGGCTAAGACTAGAAGAAGGTCTATACGGATAGCGAGTTCTCCTAAAAGGTTTTAAACCATAAGGGAAAATCATACGTACTAGATTCTTAGGATAGGAATCGTAAGCTCTCTTAATCTGTCCTGCAACAATTTCCCGGAACCAACGCTGATTCAACGCTCTATTTTTATTATAAGCAGTCTGACGATTAAACCATGATAAAACTCTTTTTCT
>DADN01000105.1 GCA_002509665.1 Methanobacterium sp. UBA8 | reverse complement strand
TGATCTTAAAATAATCTAAAAAAGCTAAAATAACGGATAAATCGTTAGGTTTAAATTTGCAATTTGAATTATGATACAATAGATTTTAATGAAATTTAGTTAATATTTATTTATAAATTGTAATTAACAGCTAAATTTAATATAAGAAAAAATATTTACTTCCTTTTAATTTTGAAATGAAATATTTGTTGATCTGTCCCAAGAGATCAAGTGAAAATTTTTGAAAATACACAGATAACCTAAATCAGTTAATACGGGGGGTTTTTTAAATGCATTTTTAACATTCATCATAATATAACTCTAAAAAAACCCTACAATACCTCTTAAAAGGGCGAAAAAAGGAATTTAAGATAGAACATTCAAACGGTATCTACTAGTTTTTCATAAATTTCGGATAATTCTTTGGTCACTGACAACCATGTGAATTTTCGTTCTATTTTAATCCGGGCTTCTTTTGCTAAATCCTGACGTAGCTTTTCATCTTTTAATAAATTTTCAATGGCTTCAGCGAGCTTAACCTTATTATCTGCAACAACAAGAATGCCTTCATGGTTATTGGTAATAATATCTTTTATTCCACCAATATCTGAGGCAATTACAGGAGTGCCTGAAGACATTGCCTCTAAAATCACGATTCCAAAGTCTTCATGTAGTGAGGGACATACAAAGATCGTGGCTCTGTGGTGCCACTGGATAATTTCATCGTGACTCAGGGAACCCAGATAGAGGATTTCATGTTTTTTTTCTCTATTAATTTCTTCAATTACATGTAACATGTCATTTAAGTAAGCAGTATCCTGATTTGGACCTATAATAACCAGTTTAGTTGGCATGTCTAATAATTTAAGGGACTCTAGAAGAATGTGAATACCTTTATCCCTTTCAAACCGGCCCACAAATAAGATCAACCTTTGTTCACGATTATCTAATTTGAAATCAAACTTTTCAATGTCCACACCATTGGGTAAAATTTTAACTTCAGATGCTCCGAATTCATTCATCAAATTGGCATTAACCTGGGATGCGGTTAAATGGAGATTGGCAGATTTTGTAAGGATTAATCTAGAAAAAAGATTGTATTTATACCCTTTAAAAGTTCTTTGTAGGCTGTGTATATGGAAAATTTTAGGTTTTCCAGTGAAAAATGAGAACAAACTGAAGGATATATCCACATCATCATGGAAATGTAGAACATCATACTCATGGAATAGTTTTCTAAATTGAGGATTTATCAGAACTGTTACTTTAAAAAAATAACTAATAAAATTGGGTATTCCAATTTTGGAAAACAAATTTATGGCGTNNTCCTTTTTTTCTAGAATTTCCCATTTCCATATGGGATTCCATCTTTCATTCATGTTAAGGGTGAGCACATCAGTTTTTACACCCATTCTATTTAGATTAACAACCATATTCTCCACTGCAACTTCAGTTCCGCCTACAACCGGGTGATATGAGGGGGTAATCATTAAAATTTTCATTTAAGCTCCTAAATATATCATACTATTACCATTATCATATATTCTAAAAGTTTTATTCATGCGAGATTTGATCTGGTTAAGATGGACATATGTTGTTTTTTGAATGAAAACAGAATCCGAACTACCTATTAAATCATAATTAAGCCCTATATAACCTAAATAAATGTAAGAATCATGGTAGTTTGCAGTTAAATTGGCCAGATCATTAATACTGAAATGATCATAGGGGGCCTTTATAAATGAAGCTACAGTAGGGGTATCGGTGGATCCTGCAAATATGGTTAATATTT
The DNA here is from genome assembly GCA_002509665.1 of Methanobacterium sp. UBA8. Classification (GTDB taxonomy): domain Archaea; phylum Methanobacteriota; class Methanobacteria; order Methanobacteriales; family Methanobacteriaceae; genus Methanobacterium_D. Next base: position 5,632 of record DADN01000105.1, on the reverse strand, counting down.
TTCCAGGGTCATGTTTAGTAGATAACCATTGGGCGCTTGCAACATTCTCTGGGGGAGTGTATCCACTGAAAAAGCCAATCTTTTCTTCATCATTTCCATATTCTTTAAGCCAGTTTTGACTTAATGATGCAGAATGAGGATGATCTTTGGTTATTTCATATACAAAACCGGAATTAAAGAGGAATATAATCACGAAAAAGATGGATAATATTTTATANNATTTTCAACTAATTTATGGATTTTGAATTTAACCCGGTGTTGATTAACTTTTTCAAGGAGGAATATTCCACCTATAATGCAGAAAGGGGCTAAAAATATTAGAGAAATGTGATATAACCTGGTTGTATTCAGAGAACTTGCAAATAGGGGTAGTAATAGGGTTAAGAACAACAATCCTAAATTAATGAGAGAAAAATACAGGTAGTCCCTTTGAAATTTAGTCTTTTTGCAAGATAAAATTACAGAAACAAAACCAATGACTATGAAAATTTGTGCAATAACAAGGAGAACCTTATTAATGGAATACAGGAATGATGTGGATGTGCTGGTTAATAAAAATAGTCCCTGTGAGCTGCTTGAATTAAGGAATTCAGTAAATATGTTGTTGGAAATCTCATTACCTATACGCACTACCTGATCAAATGAAGATGAACTGGCTATGTAGATGTACCATGCAACAGTGAATACGATAAATAATAAAACCTGGCTAGAACTGACCCATTTTTCCCCTTTGAAAATTTTTGGATTGATTCTATGAATTATTGAAGATTTAAATCGAGAAAGTGAATTCTTTTTTGGTAAGTAAACTTTCCAAACATCATATTTTTGGATAATATACGTTAAAATCCATGTCAATCCAAATATGAACATATAAATATAGGATAAAGCGTAATGTGAGGCGATTATTGAAAAAATAAAGAGAATGGAAAGGAAGGAGAGTTTAATTTTATTACTAGTTTGGTTAAAGTATAATAAAATTAGAATTACCAGAAATAACTCTGCCACTTCCTGCCGAGCTAAGGCAGGCATCTCTGAATAAAATGTTGAAAGACCAATAAAGAAAAAGCAAGCTAAAAAAGCTATTTTGTTATTAGTTTGTTTTTTGAATATGAAGTACAAGGCCACCGGTACTAGGGCATAGAAAAATTGATAAACTGTTTTGAAAATCCACCTTATGTCTATATTACAAAAGATGGAGTATATTGGGGCCAATATATTGGTGCTTAAAACGCCATTGTAGGGGTTTATCACGTCCCAAGACCATATGCCGCTAGTTAACACATAATTAGAAAAATAATATTCAAATTGTATATCATTTCCCCACAGGTAATTGTTTACTAGTGATCGGTGCAGTAACAGTGATATTGCAAATATGAAAATAGCTAAAGGATAGAGTTTAGGGGATAGAAATCTATCAAAACATATTAATATGGTTAAAGTTGCAATTAAAAGGATTAATACTAGTAATAAAAGGTTATTACTGTAGTTATTAACTAAAACGGCCCCATAAATTGCAATTAAGGGTAATAAGAGCAGAAACAAACTTGAAGGTGTCCATTTGAATTTTTCATTTATTTCTGGTTTTATGGGAAAATTTTTATTGTTATAGTAAGTCAGAGCCATGAGAACTATAACAAAACATGTAATGGTTAAAGTGATATTGAAATAAGTGAATGGTTTTGATATTCCAATTAAAGGGTAGAAAAGGTTAATAAAAAATCCTAAAAACATTAAACTGGAAAGACTTAAGCCTACAGTGTAAAGTAACATTTCTATGGTACTTAAATGGTGTATTTTAAGAATACGAAGTATTAGAATCCCCGGAATGAATGTTAGGTAGATAAAATCGACAATATCTTGGAATATTGGAATTTTCAGCCCAACGACATCAGTTAATAAGGCAAATAACATTAAAAACTGGATTATCCCTACTAAACCCAGGAATTTATTTAAATCCTCGTCAACAACATGGAAAATATCGATTTTCATTTATCCTCACTTAAAATACTATTTAAAATACTATTAAGATTTGAACTAATTTTTTGATAATCATATTTTTCTTGAACCAGTTTTAAATTGTTTTTACCCATTTTTTCACGTTTTTTGGGGTTATCAAGCAAATATCTCACAGCATCAATGAAGTTATTATCCACGTCNNTTCAATTCCTTTTTTAGTACTTACAACAGCCAATTCCATCATGAAATAATCCATTATTTTAAGTCGGGTGCCACTGCCTTCGGTTATGGGGGTGATCGCAAGATCAACTCCTGCCATTAATGAGTACAGATCTTCCACAAAACCAACTGACTGCACATTGTCCGAGGTGAAAACAGGCATTTTATATCCTGCAATTAAGAATTTAGCTTCTGGAATGCGTGGTGCGATGAAATTTCTTATTAAATCTACAGCTTTCCTGTTAGGTGGATGAAAATAGGATCCATGGAAAAAAACCGTGAAATTGTTATTGCATTTGGAAGTATTTGATTCATATTTACTTGATTCATATTTACTAATCCCTGACTCATTTTTTTCATGTTCTACTTGGGGAAGGATATTCACTCCAGAAGGTATAATCCCTATTTTGTCTTCATCAATTTTATATTTAGTAATGAATTGNNTGAATTTTTTTTTATCTTTACTACTAACAGCTAGAACATGATCTGCACAGTTAAGAGATATTTTTTCTATTAAAGGGAGTATGAAAATGTAAATTTTGGTAAAAAACTTATTAATACCGGTGTAATTCTCTATATCGATAACTTTTATTAAATCTACTCCCACATCATTGGTATCCATTATGATCTTGGTCTTGGGAGAGAATATTTTAATCAACATTTTAGTGGTACTTACTCCAAAAGGATGAGAAATATGTATAATGTCTATACGGTTCTTTCGGAGAATTTTAATTAAATTAATTATGAATATGGGATTTAAATCTGTCAGTGAATTAAAAGTTTGCTGGCCAATGTTAGTGGTGAAGTAATAGATTTCACCAACAGAGTTGTCACCTGGATCTCTGTAGATTTTTGGGATCAGAGCTTTGATGGAGTTGTTTCGATTTAAGCCCGAAATCAAATTGTAAAAACGATTTTGTCCCCCTGATTCTGGTTTTATTAAACCAGAACAACTATTAATTACTAATATATTCATCATTAACCTCTTCATTGGTTTTCAAACGTCAGTATTTTGTAATTAGCCACTATCTCCATTCAAAACACTTATAACCGCCTTTGAAAAACCATCTACATCTCCTTCATTAATCAAATAGCCACTTTTGACTACTTCTTGGTGCGCAGGTATGTCAAAAGCAACCACAGTTTTTCCTGAGTTTTGAGCTTCTACAATGGGTAGGTTAAATCCTTCTGACACAGAACAAGTTGCATACACATCACAGGCAGCATAAATCAGAGGAAGTTCTTCTTCTTCAACATAACCTGTGAAAATAACTGAATCTGAAATTTCTAACGAATCAATCATTTCCTGAATTTCATAAAAATACTTTTTAAAGAGTATTTTCCCCACTATAACTAATTTAACATCATTAATTGCATTTTTAACTTCATCAAATACTTTGATTAAGGTTTGAATATTTTTTGCAGGGTTTATTCTACCCACAAATAGAATTATCTGCTCATTTTCAATAGATAATTTTTGCCTGATTCTTTGGACATTTTGAGGGGTGATATTGTTTTTTTTGAAACCAGGATCAACAGTACAGTAAACAACATAACTGTCTTTCCCGCTTTTTCGTTTTAATTCTTTTCGGGAATATTCACTAATGGAGCACACATAATCTGCTTTTTTAACCAAAAAACTTTTTTCATCCAAATATTCTATAATACTCATATATATCCGGTGAAATGGATTGGAGTAACCTTCAGATGTATGATAATGCCAGTAAATATACTGATTACCATTGAAAACTTTTGATAACCATGCTAAAAATGACAGGGGATATTGATGGGCTATTATATAATCATATTCAGAGAGTTTAACACAATATCTCCATATTAAAGGAATATTGAATGGTAATAATAATCGATAGAGTCGATTGATCCATATATTGTGAGGAGCACCTATGATTTGGAGTTCACTACCCTCAGGAGCATTTAAATTCCCTTCTAAAGTGTAGATCGTTATATTGGATTTTTCAGAAAGATTTTTGGCCTGCATTTCCATTACTCGGCCTATGCCATCAAATCCAGAGAAAATACTTCCCATTATGGCAATTTTTGTTTTTAAATGCGTTTCAGGGAGGATTTCGCTCATAAATTCCTCTATGTTTTTATGTTTCTTTTCCATGAATAAACTCCATCAGATCCTGCTTTAAATGGGGTTTCTAAATTTTGTCAGTTGAAATTTCTATGAACAGAATTTAATTGGATATTATAAGTCGATTCCCCTGTATTGTTGGATTAATTCTCTATCGTTAAGACTGTTTTTACTTTTAGAACCTAAGAAATAGTATCCAAAAGCAGCGTCAAGTGCTCCTGGTTTATTAATAAGATAATAATCGAAATATTTCCACCAAAAACTGGTTAATCTAGCAAAACCTCGAACAATATCTCTTAAAAATTTGTTCTCAAAGAAACTTAGTAGAAAATATTGATATGACCAGGCTAAAGCCATTCCAGGACCTCCTGTAGCTCCACTTTCAATTTCTTTGAATTGACGGAATAGGTGGCGGTGCCCTAAATGGGTGAAACGGGTGAAATCGTAACGGCCCATATGGACCTGTTGCATGAAGGGAGTTTCTGCATAGACCAGACCCTCATCATCTAAAACCCTATATATTTCATCTACGCACCTCTGTGGGTCTAAAACATGCTCTAAAACAGCCTGGACAATTACAGCCTGGAAAAAACTGTCTTTAAATGGTATATCATGTCCATCAAAAACGATTTGTGTATGAGGGCCACTGGAAACGTCACCCTCTATAATATCCAATTGGGATTGTTTTATGATATTTTCCATTCCCTCCCCCAAAATACTCCCTCCAATAACCAAAATTTTAGGTTTAAGATCATTATTTTTGCGTTTTTTTTGTCTGTCCATGATCAATCTTTCCAGTTTGTTGAAATTTTCATTGGCCCTAAGGTTTGAACTGGTTTTAGGGAGAATTTTAGCTATCTTTTCCCGGTTAGCGGTGACAGAGGGAAATGTGGTTTGTTCATCATGCACAAAGTCTTCAATGGCAAATAAACTAGAGGATTCATTGATTAAGATGGGTACACCTTTAATTATGGGGAATGATCCACCACATTTTTCACTGGAGCAATGCAATGATCCTGCAGTTTTTTTAAGGGATGAACTGCAAATAGGGCAGCGTAATAAATTTTCAGGGATTGAAATGGGTTTTTCAGTCATATATCCACGAACCATTAAATTAGAATCTATTCGTACATTTTTTGAGTTTTATTACTGNNAGCCACAACTTCCCAGTTGTATTCATTTTCAACCATTTTTCTGGATTCAACAGCCAATGAGTGCTTTTCAACAGGGGAGTTGCTATTTAATAAACTTTTAATAGCCTTTGCTAATTCTTCTTCATCACGAGGTGGTACCAGATTAGTGTATTTATTGAATTCTTGTATACCTGGGATATTAGTGCCAATAATAGGTAAACCAAAA
>DADN01000153.1:7732-8282 GCA_002509665.1 Methanobacterium sp. UBA8 | reverse complement strand
AAATATTTCATTCTGAGTTAAATTATGCTCTACATATCCCATTTGTCTCTGAATACTTACTATTTTTAAATCATTGTTTATAAATTCTTCATCAGGCGCTGCAACAAATTTGATATGGCTGAGTACCTCTTTTTCTGTATTAATATCCATTTTATACTGTTTTGACAGTAATGAAACTGCATCATCCCTATTACTATTAATATAATTGGTTGCATTCTGATGTATTTTAAGTATTTTTTTAAGCTTATCTGGATTATTTTGCATGAAATCACTGCTTGCTACTATAACGCAACAGGGATGATTTTTCCATATTTGATCAGAATACATGAACGTTTTTCCATATCCTCCAGAACTTGCCTGAGTCACATATGGTTCCCATACAATGTAACCTTCAATCTTACCTGATTGAAGGGATTCAGGCATTAAAGAGGTTTGCATTTCCCTTATATCAACTGATTTAGGATTCACATTATTTTCTTGAAGTAAAAAATCCAACAGAATGTCCTGTATAGAACCTCTAGATGGTATAATCATAATTTGACCCTCAAAA
>DADN01000153.1:6128-7711 GCA_002509665.1 Methanobacterium sp. UBA8 | reverse complement strand
TTATCTATAGCCATCGTTGCAGGTGCAGTTCCAACATATCCTACATCAATCTGTCCAGCAGCCATGGCTATTACTATATCTGCACCAACATTAAAGGACTGCAGTTCCACTTTCATTCCCTGAGCTTCAAACATTCCCTTTGCATTTGCAACAGCTAATGCTGCGCTATGTTGGTCATTAGCTAAATATCCAATGTGTATTGTATCTTTTGGATGGGCGCTATAGCTATAAGCCCCAAATAATACAATAATTACAACTACAACCAAACAGCNNTTATAGCTGTAAACTCCCGATAATGCAATAATTACAACTACAGCCAGACATCCCATCATCAACTTATTCATAGCTTATAAACCCATACTATTTTTTATATTGGTATGATTTTAAGACTATTTTAATGTTTGCTTAGTTAGTTTAGCCGCGAATACTCCTGCACCAAACCCATTATCGATATTTACAACTGCAATCCCCGGAGCACATGACTGGAGCATGGCAAAAAGAGCAGTAAATCCTCCCTCACCAACACCATAACCCACTGATGTTGGAACACCGATAACCGGCACATCAACAAGTCCTGCAACAACAGAAGGCAGTGCACCTTCCATTCCTGCAACCACTACGAGTGCTTTGACATCTGCTTCAATCATTTCAGTGATATGTGCAAAAAGCCTGTGAATTCCTGCAACACCCACATCATAGGATGTTAAAACTTCACAGCCCACTTCCTCAGCAGTTATCCGTGCTTCCTCTGCAACTGGAATATCAGATGTTCCAGCGGTGATAACTCCAATTTTACCCTCTTTTTCGATTTCATGGTTTTTAATGAGTAAAATTTTGGCCCGCTTGTTATAATCCAATTCAAAACCTTTATCCTCAAGAATGCTAATTTCAGGCTTTATTAAATCGTACCTTTCTTTTTCAAGTTTTGTTACCATTAATCTGCCGCTTTTTGCACCTCTAATTATGATTTTTATAAGATCTTCATCTTCTTTGCTTTCTGCAAAAATTGCCTCAGGGATCCCCGTTCTTGCCTCTCTACCCGTATCTAACTTTGCAAAATCCCCTATTTCCTCAATTTGCATTGTTTTAAGTTGTTTCTCGGCTTCCTGAAGCGAAATTTTTCCATCCATAAGTTCTTGAAGTATTTCTTTCATAGTATCACTAAATATTGTCCACTTCACTATATAAAGATCGAAGTATAAATTAATATTTTAAACGATAACTTATTTTATTTAACCCATTAAAATAATAGTCCATACAATTAAACACTCTCTAGAGGAATACAAAATGGAAAAAGCCAGGATTTTAGTTCAGGGAATTGTTCAGGGTGTTGGATTTAGGCCAACAGTTTACAGAATAGCAGAGGAAATGAAACTTAATGGATATGTTAGAAATCTTGGAAACAGTGTTGAAATAATTTTAGAAGGAAAAAAAGATGAAATAAAAGATTTTGCAAAGAATTTAAAGCAAAATAAACCTCCAATATCTAAGATAACTCATTTGGAAATAGAATGGTTAGGTTTTCATGAAAAATCCGAATTTGATAATTTTATGATCCTTGAAAGTTCTGCTGACTTTTCAGG
>DADN01000153.1:0-6108 GCA_002509665.1 Methanobacterium sp. UBA8 | reverse complement strand
ATAAATATCCATTTACTGCATGTACTGATTGTGGACCTCGCTTTACAGTTATAAAATCAATTCCTTACGACCGCGTGCGGACATCCATGGATGAATTCCCGCTCTGTGATGAGTGCATGGTTGAATACAGAGATCCAATGGACCGCCGTTACCATGCTGAGGCAACCTGCTGCCCAACATGCGGACCTTCTGTCTTTCTTTACAAAGACGAAGTTTTAGATGTAGAAGATCCAATAAAAGAAGCTGCAAAACTAATAGATGAAGGGAATATACTCGCCATAAAAGGAATAGGTGGAACCCATCTTGTTGCAAAGACAACAGAAGATGATCCTGTAATTACTTTAAGAAAACGGCTTGGGAGGATGAATCAACCTTTTGCATGCATGTCACCAGATATTGAAACCATAAAGACATTTGCAGAGGTAAGAGATTTTGAAGAAGAAACCATCTTATCAAGAAGAAGACCCATTGTCGTACTTAATAAGAATAATGACTATTATTTAGCTCCTTCTGTTGCTCCTGAACTTCATAATCTTGGAGTAATGCTTCCTTATTCTGGGCTGCAGCATTTACTCTTCCAGGAAACCAATGAGCCGGCTTATATTATGACATCAGCCAATATACCTGGAGAACCAATGCTCATAGATAATGAGGAAATTGTAAATAAAATGGAAGGAATTGCAGATTACTGTCTTCTCCACGATAGAAAAATAATTAACAGGTGTGATGATTCAGTTATCAGATTTAGAGCAGGAGATCTAGCTTTTATAAGGCGTTCTAGAGGATATGTACCCGAACCATATGACTTCTCAAATATAGCAGATGATACAAACATTCTTGCACTGGGACCTGAACTAGATGTAACTTTTGCTCTCCTTAAAGATAAAAAATGCTACGTATCACAGCATATCGGCAATACAACCAAATATGAAACTTACAGATATCTCCAGGAAGCCATAGATTACATGATAGATATAACAAGAGCTGAGCAAATAGATGCAATAGCATGCGACCTCCACCCGATGTTTTTTACAACTAAACTCGCCCATGAACTGGGTGAAAAGTTTGAATGTGATGTCTTCGGTGTTCAGCATCACCATGCGCATGCAGGCGCATTGTTCGTAGATCATGGCATTGAAGAACTGATATGTATCGCTGCTGACGGCGTGGGTTATGGAGATGATGGATCTGCATGGGGCGGCGAGATATTACATGTTACAGGTGAGAATTATAACCGTTTAGGGAGTTTAATGCCTCAAAACATGGCTGGTGGAGATTTAACTACTAAGTATCCCATACGTATGGTAATGGCCATGATACATGAGTACTACGATGTTGAAGAACTTAAGCAGCTGATGAAAAAAAGGTATGTTAACTATTTCAAGCACGGCGAAAAGGAAATAGACCTCATACTAAAACAGTTTGAACGCGGCTTCAATCTCCAGAAAACAACAAGTACAGGGCGTGTTCTCGATGCAATTTCTTCTGCACTCATGATTTGTGGTAAAAGAACTTATGAAGGAGAATGTTCAATGAAGCTTGAATCTGTAGCTTATCACGGCGCAGATACATGTGAAATACCTGTTGAAATTAAAAAACAGGATGAAATGGATATTCTTGATACTTCCAAAATAATGCTTTCAGTTCTAGAGTATAAACAGAAAGGAATACCTGTAAAAGATATTGCATGTTCTGCACAAAAGGCTGTTGCTGAAGGCCTTGCAAAATTAGGTATCAAAGCAGCAGACAATACAGGCATAGACATAATTGGTGGAACTGGCGGCGTATTTTACAATGAAGCCATAAGTAAAACCATAAAAGATGTTGTAACAAAAAATGGATATGATTTTATTCAGCATAAAAATACATGTGCTGGAGATGGTTCTGTGTCTTTAGGGCAGGCTGCTGTTGCTGCAATCCATTACAAAAATCAATAATGTTTTAATTTTTAATATATTACAAATTAACTCTTTTTTACATTACATATTGAAATATCAAATAGATCATCGTAACCTTGTTTAAAAGAATTAATTTATTTTTTAGATTTAGATAAAGTAATAGCTTACATAATATAATACGCCCTAAATTTGAGCATTATAACCAATATTCATGTATTAATTTTATATTAAATTATATTAATTTCTTTATAAGGGAAATTTTGTATTAACTAATTTTAAGGGCAAAAATAGGGCAAAATAGCAAGAAAATGACTTATTTTAGAAAAAGCTTTAAAAACTTTCAAATTGGATCAGTAGTCCCATTACTTGTCCCATTTGACTATTAAGTCATTTATATTTACCATTACTCTAGCGTATGTTTAACGCCATTTGATGCCCTTTTTGGACTGCTGAGGTGCTGATACAAAAGCTCTAAATAAAGTTATTTTATGGAAATAAACTATAAATTGGGCTATTTTCTTAAAAATAACAATGCAGCGAGTTCGTCCGAGAAACAATTGTTAAATACGTTATCAGCATGCCTTAAATTTAAAAATACGCTATCAGCGTGCCGATTTTTTGAAAAAAAACCAAAACATTTATATGTGATCCTGATGTGAACTAATGCTGTCCCAGAATAGCTTAAATGGTTAAACACTTTCATAATACATTACTTAAATTATGTATTAAAACTAAAAAATCATAATATTGCACTGAACTTGTATTATGAAATAAGCGATACCATAGTAGGTGGGCTATTGGGTCAGAAATTTTCCTATGACATTGTCATAGAATCGGAGGCGGTACAATTAAGCGGAAACTCACATATGCAACAATGGTTGCAGTATGTGTGATGTTCAGTACGTTGCCATTTGCAGCAGCTACTGAAATCCAAAATACAACTTTTAATGTAACACAAAGCTCATCCGTAAATGCGGTTACGGAAAAGGGCTTAAAAACAGGAGCAAACGGAACATACGTTGTCGAATTACAGAAATGGCTCAAAGAACAGGGATATTACACAGGAGACGTTGATGGATCATTTGGTCCATACACAGAACTAGCTGTTAAATACTTCCAGAACGACTCCAGTATAGTCATAGATGGATGGGTTGCAGAACAAACAGTAGGTGCAATGGAAGACATAAACGGTGTAAACATATTTGAAGAAGTATTCGGTACTTCTACAAGTTCCAGTAATGTCAAATCAACAGATAAAACAAACGTAACCAAAAGCTCAACAACTACCACTAAATCCAATATAAACAAAACAAGCTCAACAACTACAAGTGTAACTAAAAAACAGAGCACAAGCACAGCTACGAGTACATCTAAAAAACAGACAACAAGCACAACTAAAAAAACCAGTACAGCGTCATACTCAACACTATCAGCGATCCTTGCAAGCGGTGCTAAATACGGCTACAGTCACTCAGCCAGTACAGCCGCTGGAATGGCAGCAATAGGAAGCGGAGACTGCTGGGCAATGAGTGAATACCTCTATGGAAAACTCTCTGCAGCAGGTATACATTCAAGAATAGTTCAGTACAGTACAGCATACTCAGCAAACCACAGATCAGTTCAACTGTATCAAAACGGTGCATGGGTTGACGTTCCGTACTCAAGTTACGGCTACAGTACTATGTTCAAGGCTACTTCAAGTAAGCCTGGAATGACTGTTTTAGCTTCTTGCTAATTAGCCAGATTTAGATAATCAGCAGCTTTTATAGCTGTTGATTATCTTTAAATTCTTATTTTTTAAAATAAAATTTAAAATAGATAGATAACCAATAAATAAAAAAATTAATTTTATTAAATATTACTGTGAACCTAATTTTAAGTCTAAATTTTAACTAGATTCTATTCAATTAAGCAAAATTAAAGTTAATAGGGACGCTCAATGTTCCCTTCTAATAATTTGATTATATTTCTTCTTCTTTTGGCTTCCATTAACAGTATCTCAGCATATTTTTTTGCCTTGTCATATCTATCTATGAGATCTTCCAGATCTTCAATTACATCTTCATGCCCCAGACTGAACCGAGCCTCTATCTCCTGTAATTTTGAGAAATCATCTCCTTTAACGTCCATTTTGATAGTATCTCTATCTATACATATTTGAATTTCAACTTTTTGAGATATATCATAATATTTTCGAGGCCTACCTCGTTCTATCTTTTGGAAAGAAGATTTTAAGAGTCCTAACTCTTCCATTGCCTTTAAATGCTCAATAATAGCTTTTTGCCCTATTTCAAGTTCCTTTGATATTTCACTTACAAAACGGGGCTCTCCTGTTAATAGAATCAATATATCTCTTCTTGTCTTACATCCCATGACATCAAGTATTGCTTCAAGATCCATTTTTCATCCCTGATTAAAGTTATTTAAGTTTAAATATCCATATTTAAAATTTATATATGAAGTTTCATTAATTAGATATAGTATTCATACATACATGACCCGCATGCAAGTGTTATCGGTGTTTAAATTTATACTTATTAAAATTTTAAAATTTAAACAAAACTACATTTCAATTTATAATATAAGTGTCTTGCAGCAAGTTATTAACATGAATGTATAATAAATTTAATACAAACACTTTGCCTTTTTTATACAATTACCATATTGGTAGAAAGATTTATATAACCTTTTGTAACTATAACCTATTAAAGATTACTATTATTTTTATCACTGCAAAAGGTGAATTAATGACTGATAAAGATGAGTTAAAAACGCTAAAAAATGATCTGAAAGAGAAAGAATCAGAAATTGAAGATCTAAACAAGCAGATTGAAGAAAAGGATCAGAAAATAGATGATTATTTCTCACAACTGCAGCGACTTCAAGCTGATTTTGAAAATTATAAGAGACGATCAGAAAAAGATATTGACAGCTTCAGAAAGTATGCCAATGAAGGCCTGATCATCAAATTAATAGACACTTATGAAGACCTCAAGAGAGCTTTAAAATCAAGCGAAGAGAGTGAAAACCTCAAAGAAGGTGTTGAATTAATTTACAAGAATCTGAAAAATGTACTTGAAAAAGAAGGGCTTGAAGAAATCCCAACTACCGGTGAAAAATTCGATCCATTTAAACATGAAGCTTTGATGACAGAAAACCATGAAAACTATGAAAGTGGAGTCGTGACCGAAGAACTTGCAAAAGGATACACCCTCAAATCAAAAGTAATCAAATGTGCAATGGTTAAAGTTTGCAAAAAATAACTGAATTATTTTAAATTAAAAAATATTTACAAAAATTATAAAATGTTAGTAAAATAAGGTGATATAATGGCTAATAATAAAAAAGAAAAAATCATAGGTATAGATCTTGGAACAAGTAACTCCGCAGCAGCAGTTTTAGTTGGTGGAAAACCAACCATCATACCAAGTGCAGAAGGGGCAACCCAGTACGGAAAAGCTTTCCCAAGTTACGTTGCATTTACTCCTGATGGACAGAGGCTAGTTGGAGAACCTGCAAGAAGACAGGCAGTAACAAACCCAGAAAACACGATAAGTGCCATAAAAAGAAGTATGGGTACAGATTACAAAGTAAATGTCCTGGGGAAACAGTACACTCCTCAAGAAATTTCTGCTTTCATCTTACAAAAGATTAAAAAAGATGCAGAAGATTTCCTCGGTGAAGAAGTGCAGAAAGCTGTTATTACAGTTCCGGCATATTTCAACGACAACCAGAGGACCGCAACAAAAGATGCAGGTACAATTGCAGGGCTTGAAGTCGTAAGGCTCGTAAACGAACCTACAGCAGCAAGTTTAGCATACGGTATCGATAGAGAACAGGAAGAAGAACTCGAAATTATGGTTTTCGATTTCGGTGGTGGAACACTCGACGTAACCGTTATGGAATTCGGTGGAGGAGTATTCGAAGTTAGATCCACAAGTGGGGACACCAAACTCGGTGGAACCGATATGGACAACACCATCATGAACTACCTCGCAGATGAGTTCAAAAAAGAAACTGGAATAGACATCATGTCTGACGACCAGGCTGTCCAGAGATTAAGAGAAGCATCTGAGAAGGCAAAAATAGAGCTTTCAACAACCTTAACATCTGACATAAACCTCCCATTCATAACTGCAACTGCAGAAGGCCCAAAACACCTGACAACTACATTAACAAGAGCTAAACTCGAAGAATTAGTCGACCCAAT
>DADN01000208.1:3086-11557 GCA_002509665.1 Methanobacterium sp. UBA8 | reverse complement strand
CCTTCATCTTTTAAAAACTCCATCAAGCAATACCTCCATTTATGCCTTAATTTATGAATTACTTACATATCATATAAAAACTTTACATACGGTATGAATTTTTAAGATTTTATTAGTATTTTGAATATATTCAAGCTAGAATAAGTTAAAAGAATATTATATATTTTTTAAATATGAAAATTAATTAAATTAATTTAATAAAAGCTGCTGAGAGGATTTATTAGTTATGAAAGTGCTTTTTATGACTTGTGGGATAGGTATTGGACATATTTCTAGAGATATTGCCCTTGCTAAAAAACTTGAAGAGAAAAATATCGCCGTTGCCTTTGCAAGTTATGGTTCTGGCTATGAAATGTTATCAAAACATGGAGAATATGAAATATACAAATTGCCAGATATACAACTTTATGGCGGTGATGGTGAACTGGATATTAAATATACTGCCAAAAAATCAGTTAATGTACCTTTTATTTTCATTAAAAGTATATATTATGAATCTAAAATCATAAAGGAATTTAAACCAGATATTGTAATTGGGGACTCCCATTATTCAGCCCCTATAACATGTAGAATTCTCAAAATGCCCTGTATTTTGATAACAAATGAGTTAACACTTAATTTTGCAGAACTTTATCCTGACAGAAAAATTATTGAATATGCAGAAAATGGACTTAAAAGATTCATCGAAGCTGTATCAAATCAGTGCAATGCAATTATAATTCCGGACATAGAAAATTCCATTGAAATACCTCCTAAATTAAGGGACATTACTACATTTACTGGTCCTTTCCTTAAACGAAATCTTCATGAAATTGCAAGTAAAAAAGAACTTAGAAAAAAATTAGGATTTCATGCAAATGATAAGATAGTTCTTGTTACTGTTGGGGGAAGTAAATTTGGAAAGAAATTACTCAAATTAATAACTGATTCTGCAAAATGGATAGAGTGTAATAAGATAATTATGGTAACTGGGCCCCAAATAACATCTGATTTTATACAAGAATCGGATAAAATAGTAAAAAAAGAATTTTTAGAAGATATTATGGAATGGATGAAACTTTCAGATGTTGTAATAAGTCTTGCAGGCCACAATACTACAATGGAATTAGCTTCACTGGGCATTCCCAGCATAATTGTACCTATTGATAATCACTCAGAACAAATTAAAAATGCTTTAAATATGAAAAAATATGGAACATCTGCAGTAAAAAACATTAACGAATTAACTTCCAAAGGATTTGCAGATAATATAAACGATGTTTTACATGATGAATATCTAAAGCAAAAAGCAGAAATTGTCAAAAAAGAATTTTCTAAATATGATGGAAAAGAAAATGCAGCAAAAATTATTTTGAAATATGCAAAGAGACGTAATTTTTTAGATTAATTAGTTTTTTAACTAAAATTCTAAATAAACCAACTATAAAACTAATTTAATCATATATCTAAATATTTAATCAATTAAAAACGAAAAGTTTGGAGTTTTTTGGTTAATTTTAAAGAATTTAATTAAATTCAATTATAGATTTAATAGAATAGAGTAAATAAAAAGATTTTTATTGTAGTAATATTAATTAAAGCTTAGAGTGGGTATAAAGGGGCTCTTCATTATTTGCAATAATAATGGATAAACAAAAGATATGAGTTGGAGGCATCAAATGATTAATTTAATTATTACAGCTTTTGGGATCGTGTTAGTTATCGGGGGCATTTATGCTATGTATAATTGGGGATTTGCAACTCCTCCCAGTATTTTAGCATTTTTTGTAGGACTTTTACTCGCAGTTGTGGGGATGGTATTAGTAGTTCTATTTGCAGGCAGAATAGAACCAGGGAACTTAACTGGACTTAAAATGCCTAAAAATGAAGAAACTTCCAAAAACACTCAGAAAAAAATTATGCCCAAAATGGATAAAAATCCAAATCCATCAACGAAAAAGCCCATAATAGCCAAAAAACCAAGGGAAACAGAAAATATTAAAAAGAGGATAGTTCCAGAAGCAGGAAATACTGCTGCGGACAACAGTGAACAGGCAATTCCACGGAAAATCAATCCTAAACGAGTGCCAAAAAACTTAAGAGAACCTGTGACAACCAAAGAAGCGTTGGAACAACCAAAAGTAGCTGAAGATCAAAATAGTGCAAAAGTAGCCACACCAATTGGAAAAAATCCTATAATGCCCGGTAAACCATCTACAAAATCCCCAGAAGCAGAAAAAAAGAAACCTAAAAGAGTTAGAAAGGTGAAACCTGTGAGGCCTACCACCGATAATGAAGATGAGTTTGTAAAAAACAGATTAAACAGGTTAAAGGAAAGTTACATCCAAAATACCAAAGATATAGAAAATCTCATCGAGGAACGTCTGGATTCTTTCAAAGGCACATTAGATCAGATTAAATCAGAATCTAAAGATCCAAGCATAATATGGTCTTTTGATGCTGGTGAAGTACAGGAAACAATGAAAGATACTATTTTAAAAGCAAATAACCGCATATTAATGATGTATCCCTGGATCCGTAATGTAGATGTAAGTGTTCTCAAAAGGTTTATGGAAACAGAAAGTAAAATGATTATACAGGAAGCAAGTCTGGATGATGATGCATCAGTTGAGCTCATCAAGCTTTTAATGGAAAATAGTGTCGAAATAAGGACTATGCCTCATGTTCATACGGTGGCAATCGTGTCAGATGAAGAAAATGGTTTAATAATCTCTACAGATCCTATATACGAAAGTTTCGAGGTAGGAGTAATTTATAAAGACCAAAAATCCATCGAAGAAATTGAAAGAATGTTTGAAGAAGCATGGGGTCTCTCACAAAGTATAGAATTAGGCATAACTCAATCGAACCTATAAGGAGATGGATTAATGGAAATAAAATGGTTTGGACACTCTGCATTTGAAATAATATCTGAGGAAAATTTAAGGATATTAATAGACCCATTTATAAGCAATAACCCTGCTTGTCCAGTTCCAGTTGAAGAAATAGACGCAGATATAATATGTGTTACCCATGGACACAGTGATCATTTTGGAGATACCATGGAAATAGCAAACAGAACTGGTGCAGTAGTAATCGGAAATCACGAGCATTCATTGTATCTTGCAAAACAGGGCTTTGAAACCATAGGAATGAACATAGGCGGATCGGTTGAAATACACGGTATTAAAATAACCATGGTTAATGCAACTCATTCATCTGATATGGATTTTATAGAAGAAATGGCTGTTGGAGGAAGTGCCTGTGGTTTCATAATACAACTTGAAAACGGTAAAAGAATCTACCATTCAGGGGATACAGGTGTTTTTGGGGATATGAAAGACGTAATAAGAGGTATTTATAATCCCCAAATTGCATTAATTCCAATTGGGGATAGATTCACCATGGGACTTTTGGAAGCTTCAATAGCTACGCAATGGATTGAACCATATGTTGTAATTCCAATGCACTACAATACATTTCCTGTAATTGAACAGGACCCTGAAGAGTTTGCAAATATGGTTGAATCAACGAACAAAAAAGTGAAGGTTGTTATCCTTGAACCTGGCCAAATATATAAAGAGTGATAAGATGCAGAACATTTTCAGAAGATTCTTAAATAAACTGCTTGGAAAAGATAAGAAACTAAAAATAGGATTATATGGTCATCCTAACTCCGGAAAAACGACTTTAGCAAATACAATGACCAACGATTGGATAGGAAAACCTCTCGGACTATCATCAGAGATTCCACACGAAACAAGAAAAGTTTACAAGCAAGAGCACGTAAGTGTAAAGCATAATGGAGTTGAACTTGACTTTGATATAATAGATACTCCAGGGATAGCAACAAAAATAGACTACAAGAATTTTCTGCAATTTGGTTTATCTGAGACAGAGGCAAAGGAAAGAGCAAAAGAAGCAACTAAAGGAATAATAGAAGCTATAAAATGGTTAGATGATGTTACCGGCGTTATTTTAGTTGTAGATGCTACCAAAGATCCACTTACACAGGCCAATATTACCATAATTGGGAACTTAGAGGCAAGGAAAATCCCATTTGTAATTGTTGCAAATAAAATAGATCTTCCGGAAGCTACTCCCGAGCGTATAACCTCCGTATTCCCTCAGCACACAGTAGTGCCTATTTCTGCACTTCACGGTGAAAATACTGAAAACCTTTATGAAGCAATGATTAAAAGGTTCCATTAATTTAAAAATGATAATTTCAGATTAGAGGTATCAAAATGAATGGTTTAAAAATGGATTTTTTATCCTCAGATGCGCTCTCAACCCATACCAGCATGGAAAAAATATCAATGATTGTTGAAAGGGTTAAAGGAGGAAATCTAGTAGTCATAGAAGGTGGACTAAGCCCAGGAGAAGAAGCAGAACTTATAGAAACCACCATGAGAGAAATTGACATTGAAAACTTCATGGGAATTGATATATACACCCTTGAAAAAGATAAAAAAGCTCTTTTTGGAATTTCAAAGAAAAAAGCAGTCGGACTTACCATAATAGGCCCTGCAAATATTATGAAAGACGTTAATAAACAGTCAAACTTCCTCTCTATGATAGCAAATCTTGGTGATTCTGGTGCATCTATGCATTAAATGCGGCGCTCTATTTAAAGGAAAACCAGAAGATATTCTTAAAGGATGCCCCGAATGCGGCAGCCATTTTTTTGAATATTATAAGGACCAAACAGAAACTGCAGAAAAGGAAAAACCTCAAGGAGAATCCATTGAGACTGTAATGGTCCATGACCATGGAATTTATGAATTAGATCTTCCTACTCTTTTAGAAGATGATTCTATAATTGTTTCAGATGAAGAAGGGATATATGTAGTTGATATTAACTTTTTATTTAAAAAGAAGATGAATGAAAAGGATAATCTTTAATCAAAGCATTATTTCATCATATCTTTCTTTAAATCTATAAATTTTCTAATTTTATAAAAAAAATTATAATTTTTACCTCCTTCTAAGATCCCTCTCGTCAACAATATCTGCTTTTCCAGAAGGTAAAACCCTTACGAGATCATCTATAGTAACGATATGCTCTTGATCAAGTTTATGCCTTATTTCCCGTGATAATGCTTCTTTTTTAGTATAACCTGGTTTTATAATTACATAATTGTCAGTATATTTCTTTACAGCTTCAAGAGGACCTGCCATCAACCTTTCGCCTTCATAATCAACAACTCCAACTGCCATTAAAAGTGTTGCAGCCCTTATGTAATTTCTAGTCCCTCTAATTATAAATGCGCCCTTTTTAACAAATTCACCAGATTGAGGTGTCTTTGAAACCTGATCTGGATGAACCCAGTACACGTCCTGCGACCCAAATCCTTTTGTCCATGCACTTGAAAATGATGCGGCAAATGAAGCTGCTTCATTTAGGGTTGTCTCAGGTATTTCTTTACTCTGGCTTTTTATTATAACAGAGGGTGCCCCATGGATATCTGAGTGGAAATAGACATCATTGTTTTCCATATATTTCTTTACCACTATTTCGTTGGAGTTTGCATCTCTTCCCCCAATCACTAAAAAGCCATCTGAAGAAATAAACCACCTCAGCTTTTCAAACCATTTAAGCTCTTTTTTAACCCTTTTTTGAGGTAAAGTAACCCTTTCCATTTCTATTTCTTTTTTGCTCTTAGCCTTTTCAATTTCTTTTTTTGTCTTTTCGATTGCAATATTAACCCCTGTTATTTTCCGCTTGGCCTTTTTAGCCTTTTCATAATAAACTTCCGCATTTTCAGGGATTTCTACTTTAGCATCCATATTTATAACTTCATCATCAATTTTTAAGGTAAGATTTCCAAGTTTATCCAGAGATTCAATTATATCTGCACCTGCTAAACCCTGTTTTCGGGCTGTTTTAAGTTTTGAAGCTATTTCATTCCATGAATATTTTTCCCTTGCATCTTTTATAATATCAAGAATGCTTTGAATCTTCCCATAATTAGCATAAATCAGGTCTCCCCTCTTTTTGGAAACCTTAATTGTTTTGTGGAATTTATCCAGAGTCTCTTCCTGTATCTTCAGCCGTTTTTCAAACTTCTTGACTTCAGCTCCCCATACATCTTCATATTCGTTCTTAATGGTTTCCCTTACTTCACTGCTGAAGAATTCATCTGCTGCTTCATTATATGTTTCAAACGTCTCTTTTTTGTAATTTTCATAAATTTTAATGTCAAGAGGTAGAACATCTTCCTTTCCATCAGACACTATTTGTGGGTGGAAGTTAGATGTCCTGAGTGGTTCAAAAAGTTCATATATTGAGTCATAAATTGAATTTAAGTCACCATCTGAGATTTCTGCAGCAGTTAATTCCTTCTGGACATTAGATCTTAGCAGTATTTCTTCAGAGTAAATACCCCCTAAACCACTTCTTGCAAGAGTTCTTATAACATCAGAGTCAGAATTTCTAAATAAATCTTCCAATTCTTCTTTTTTGACTTCTAAAGGATTTATACCTCGTTTTGGAGGGTATTTATACTCTTCTTTAGATGATATCTTCCTATCACTCCACAGTTTACGTTTAAGCGGTAAAATAATCTTTCCTTCTTCATCCAGGAGTATTATGTTACCCTTAGCAAACAATTCAATTACTAAAGTAAATTTCTGCTCTTTAGCTACATGCAGTTCCACAATTCTATCAAAATTATACTGCCTTATATCTTCCACTGTAGCTCCTTTGATATATTTTCGAAGGAGCATTGGAAAATTCGGAGGTATTTTAGGATTAGGTAATGGATACTGCGTCATGTGCATTCTTCTTCCTGCTTGAAAGACTATGTCAATTCTCCCTTTACCCGCTACGTGAAATCTTATCAAAACAGTGTCCTTTGTGGGCTGATACGCTTTATCAACTCTTGCACCCTTTAATAAATCTCTTAATTCATGACAAACAGTATAAACATCTACATTAGACATATTTTTCATTTTAACACCCGATTAAGTTAATTGAATATAAAAACCAACAAATAAAATTAAATCATCGATATATTATTAATATATAATCTACATAATAAAATATATTTATGATTTGAGTGTATTGCAAAAATTAAATCCACAAAAAACCTAATTCTACAATATCAAGCATATATTATTAAAAGACTGAAAATTCGGATTTATATTTAATCAATATTAATATAAGTATAACTTTGTACAACATACAGTTTTGAAAATTTGCAACTAAAAAACATTTATTAGTAACCTCACCAAACTATATAAAGAATTTTCTAATTAAATAGTTTATGTATATTTGTTAGAGCATGGATTATAATTCATCGCTTAATAACTTAATGAATTTACGAGGATAAAAATAATCTAAAACATTATGTTGATTAGAAAAGAGTATTAGAGGAGGAAAAATATGGACACTGATGGAAAAATAGCTGCCATTCACACGGTTGGAGGAATAATAGCAGGTTACGTCTCATTTATATTAAGCAGCGGAGTAATATTTAAAAATGACGTAATAGCAGTCATAGCAGCTTTAATCATCCTTTATATAATGGGCCAGCTCTCAGAAAAATTATTTGGAAAAGAAGAAGTTAATGGATTCAAAGGATGGCTTTGGAGTGGTATAGTTCCTTTCTTCTTTATATGGATCATGGTATGGGTAATATTCATGAACCTGCATTAAATTAATAATTTTTTTTTTAATTAATTTTTTACTTATTTTTCAGCACTAAATACTAAAGGTTCCATAGAATATCCATATAAATACAAATAGTAACGCCAGTAAAAATACCAGTGGTGCAAATATCCTGCTTACAGCTACAATTGAACTAATAGTGGTTACAAGCTCCGTAGCATTTAATGGACCAAAAGTTTTGATATCTTTAATATTAGCCACTTTACAACCAACTGAAACATCTTCCAGGTCATTTAAAGCTTCTTTAGTACATTTTAAAATACCATTTATTATCTCATCCTGCATTTTTGTACCTACAGGATTATGGCCTCCAGACATTGTATTTACAAAATGAGTATCTGTAGTCATCACTTCTGCATGATCTAATCCCAATGATTTAACTTTTTCCAGTATAATGCCTCTAAATCCAATGATCATATTATTTGCATCTAAAAGTATGTATGCTGTTTTTTGAGATCCAGCCTCAATAACCATTACTTTTACTCCACTTTGACCAACACCATCTTCTTTAGATATGTTATCTAATGGATCACTACTACAGCCGACTTTAATTCCATTTTCTTGTTCGGGAGCTTTAAGCTTCTCAACTGCCCCCATAAGCTCAAAGACTTCCTTGTTACCCGGTAAAACTCTTCCCCCTTCACCTTTAAAGCTGTTATGGCAATCAACCAGTACAACATTTTGAACTTCACATGATGCCTTTGCAAGATTCATGAGGGCAAGGCCAACTCCAAAATCTATATCATCAAATCCATCAGGTGCAAATGTAGCAAGCATCAATAAATTTTTACCAAAATACTGTGCACCAATTACCGCACCT
>DADN01000208.1:0-3015 GCA_002509665.1 Methanobacterium sp. UBA8 | reverse complement strand
ACCATTGTAAATGTATCAAATTTACTTGAAAGTATGGTAGGCATGTTTCCACCCCCAATATTTCCTAGTGGACCTGGATGAACACATGGAGATAAAAAAATTGCTTTAAGGCCATTTTTACTTTTAAAACTAAAAATTCCAGTTAGAGTATCAATAGGCTCGCCTATATCTTCAAAAAGTGTTTCCATAGCTGGAGAACCTTCTGTAATATGAGCTAGAGCAAGACTTAAAAGTTCTAAACCACCTACCCCCAAATTCTTTCTCATAGGAGATTCTATAACTGCTACAAAGGAATAAATTGCAATTACCAGTATTACAGAGGCTATTACTATCTTTACAACGATGGCTATTATGCTAAAGTCACCCATGTTGGTAGTTACACTTGTTAAGAAAGATATAACCACAAGCATACTCAGTATAAGTGCTGGCTGAACTACAGATATAAGAACTGATTTTAAAAGACTTATATTAGAAGTACCCCATATTACAAGGGTTCTAAAAGCAAATGCAATAACACAACCAAATATTAAAGCATTTAAAACGTAATTATTCACAGTGAATACCGATACAACACTCCCAATTAAATATATAACTCCAACTATCATCATGGAAGCAAGGGCAAGAAACATGGACTGCTTCATTTTCATGTGTCTACCTTTAAACGAATTTACCATAGGCTGAGTTAAACCTCCGCCCATTATAGACATCAAACCAAAAATTAAAAAGCCCGTTGAACCACCATAAACAATACTATAAAGTATGGAGTCGTTTGTTGATGGTGCCAATAAAAATGCAATGCACCCTATAATGAAACTTAAAAACACCATACTAAAGAGAGAAATTCTGGTTGGTGGAAGTGTCATAATATATTTCGTAAGACTTACAAGTTTGTTTTCACTGGACATAATCAACCTCAAAATCTAATTTATTCAAGATAGTAAATAGCTATTATACTTATTTATATAGATAACATTATCGTTTCAAAAAGTAAATTAAGGTGAAAAAAAATACTACTTTTACAAATTATACCAAAAGATAAGATTACGCTAATATATATTAANNATAAGATTATACTAATATTAATTGTATAAAAACGTGGAATATTACCCATAAATAGAAAAAAATCAACATTAAAAGATTATAAAGGTGAACATATGACCATAAAACTTAAAACACCACTTTCAAAAGAAGATACAAAGCAGTTGAAAGTGGGAGATATCGTATATATATCAGGTACAATTTATACTGCAAGGGACAGGGCTCATCAGAAAATATTAAAGGAAGGCTCACCTGTAGATTTAGAAGGGGCTGTCATTTTCCATGCAGGCCCTATAATAAAAACCACAGAATCACCAGAAGGTGGAGATTATAAAATTGTCGCTGTAGGCCCTACAACAAGCACAAGGATGAACCCTTACCAGCCAGATGTTTTAAAATTAGGAATAAGTGCCATAATAGGAAAAGGCGGTATGGACAATGAAACTGCAGATGCACTTGTGGAAAATGATGCCGTATACCTGGCAGCAGTAGGGGGATGTGCTGCATTATATGTTAAATCAATTAACAAGGTAAATGGAGTTAACTGGATTGACCTTGGAATCCCTGAAGCTATATGGGAACTTGAAGTTAAAGATTTTGGCCCGCTAATTGTAGCAATGGATTCAAATGGAAATAACCTTTATGAAGAAGTAATGGAAAAAATAAGCACTAAATAATCAGTTATATGATTAAAATATTTAAAACCTGTTTAAAATTATTTATTAATTTTTAAAACGATTTTTATGGAAAATTTAAAAAATAAAGACCTTCTTGAAGGGTTTATAGACACCCACATCCATACTTCTCCAGATATTAAGCCAAGGATATTAAATGATGTTGAAGCTGCAAATGATGCAAAACAGGAGAAAATGAAATCAATTATTATAAAATCCCATGTTGAATCAACTGCAGGAAGAGCTAAAGTTGCAGAATTAGTATCCGGATTTAAAGTAATTGGGGGAATATGTTTAAATTCAAGTGCTGGGGGACTAAATCCAGATTCGGTTAAAGTTACCGCTGAGCTTGGTGGAAAAATAGTATGGTTTCCAACTATCTCTGCTCCAGATATCTCTATAAATTATGAAAACATAGAAAGTATTCTAAATATCATCACAGAAAAAGAACTGGTTTTAGCTACAGGTCACTTAAAACCAGATGATATATTTTTACTCTTTGACTGTGCAAAAAGCTTGAAAATTAAAAAAATAATCGTTAATCATCCATTAACCGGAGTGGTTGGTGCAAGCATTGATGAACAAAAAGAAATGTCCAGATATGCTTATCTTGAACACTGTTTCGTTGCATGCATGGAAAAGCACGACAATTTAGATCCTAAGATAATTGCCGATGCAATTACAGAGATAGGGCCTGAAAAGTGCATAATGGCTACTGATTTCGGCCAAGCCCATAATCCAGTACCCACTATAGGGATGAAAATGTTTATAAATTCTATGATTGAATGTGGAATCAAAGAAAAAAATATAAACAAAATGTGCGCTCATAATCCTTCTAAATTGTTTTTAGACTGAATAAATCTCTTTAAATTTATATAAATTATTTTTTAAGTAATTCTTTATTTATAATAATTGAAATAGATTAATTAGTCGGTAAAATCAATTATTTTGTATATAAAAAAATTAAATTCTTTTTAAACTTAATTAAAGATTTACAGAATTATCTATTTNNTGTCTCACTAATAGTATCCCCATACTTTTTGTATGATGATTTCAATATTATATAATATGAGAAATTGACTGTAAATAGCTGTAGTGCATACAGTTTGAAAAAGTCAGAAATATACATGATTAATCATTATGAAATATATTTATATTATACTATCTCTCTAAGTTATCTGTTAAATTGAAGGAGGTTGAAGGAAACCCCAGAGGGTTTTCCTGAACATTCGGAAATCCTCGATTTCCGATGCCCGAACACTGTGTGTTCGAGGGCCCCAAAAAATCATAGATTTTTTGGAGG
>DADN01000036.1:48021-49949 GCA_002509665.1 Methanobacterium sp. UBA8 | reverse complement strand
GATTTTGACAGATTTCGGGGTCGCAAAATTTTTAATTTTGCAGACCTTTGAGAATCAAACATTCTCGAGTACTAAAAAATTTTTACCATCATTTGATTTTAAAAACAAAACATCAGTGCTGCTTAAAGTATTGATACTTGTAATTGCAGTGGTTGGGATCTCTGGAATTGCTAATGCCCACCCAGTTTCTGCAAACTCGTTATTTCCTAACTCGCACGTAGGTGCGGTTCAAAATGGAACTGTCTACATTGAAAGCGGTTTTTCGGGATTAATTACAGTTAAAAATCCCATTACTCATAAGAAAGTAAATTTGGCAGTTAATTATCAACCATACAGTACAGGATCCGGATCAATTGTAACTAAAAATGGTTATATCATAACTGCATTTCATGTGGTAAGTGATTCCAATACATTAAGTAATGGAAATAAACTTAAAAAAATGAATTCTAACGATGTAAAATGGTATGTAGAAGAGATAGGTTTAATAAATTACATAAAGAAGGATCCTAAATTAAGTTCTAAATTCTTCAAAAATAAGTCTAACCAGAATTCTGAAAAAGCTATGGGAGACATTACATCTAAATTCATTAAAAATGGATGGATATCTACAAAAACATATAAATCAAGCATTTATGTTAAAGGTCTTGGGCTAAAAGACAACGAAAGCAACGATTCTCTAAAAGCACGTTTAATTGACGTGGGAGACAGTAACAAAGACCAGGATATAGCTCTTCTAAAAGTAGATACTGATAAAGGCAAAAAATTACCTGCGTTAGCAGTTAGTGCAAAGAATCCAAAAATAGGTGAAAAAATTTTTATATACGGGTATCCTGGTAAAAAAATGGAAGCAAGACTAAAAGCAAATAATAAAACCAAAAATTCAGCTTCAGAATCGTTGAATTATACTCCATTTGTATCATCAGGTCATTTGGCAGCTAAAGAACCTAATGCTCAAGGTACAATCTATTATAGAACAAGTGCAGTTACAGCTGAAGGTTACAGTGGAGGTCCAGTTGTTAACAATAAAAATAGAGTAACAGGCGTATTAGTTTATGGAATTGGAACTAAAAAAAATCCTGAAAAAATGGTAGCTAGCCTTTACTTATCTTCAAAATACATTAAAGAAATCTGTAATAAAAATAAAGTGCCAATTACAGTTTCTTAGTTAAAAAAATTATTTTTTTACCCAAATGAGAATTTGTTGTGTCAAATCTGCATTTGTTACAACAAATTTTTATAAATTTTTATAAATGATTTCACGGCGTCAAAAATGAATTTTCGAGAGCCGAAAATACTTAATTATAGATTTATTTTCTATAAAAGTCTAAAATATCAATAGCCCGATATAATTTTCCTTTATAATTAAATTTAGATTGAATTGCATGTTTTGGACAAAATGAAGCACATCTCATACAATATTGACAGTTTAAATCATGGACAGGAAATTCCTCGGGTTCCATTTTAATATTCCCAACAGGGCAGAGCCCATCGCATATTCTACATTTATCGCATTTTTCCTCATCTACCTTAAAAAGGAAATATTTCTGGTGTAAGTCTATTTCTGTTAGCTTCAAAGCTCCTCTAGAAAATAAATACATTGCATCTGATAAAAGTGGATTTCTACCCCATTTAGCCGATCCATTTATAAGGTCCCACGCATACATTTTTGCCTCTATGATGCCTTTTTGAATTCTATTCTGGTTTGTATCTTCATCCTGTATGTAAAAAATATTAAGGGGCATTTGAATCTCCATGGCACCGATTGGAACGTAGCCCTTCTTTTCAATAATTTTTCGAAGAGGACCAACTATTCCACCAGAAAATCCACCAAGGGTATCAACCATGAAAATTTTTGTACCGTTTGCAGGAGGTAATGATTCAATGAAGTCCCATACAAATGGATATGTTGAAAATACAGCCACAGGGAA
>DADN01000036.1:13304-47928 GCA_002509665.1 Methanobacterium sp. UBA8 | reverse complement strand
TGTCCTCATTAATATTCCATATATCCTCTATTAATGTAAAATCCATTTTTAAACGCCTGCTTTAATTTTATTATGAACATAAATTTACTAATCTCTGACTTCAATTGCAATTTTTATATCTCTTTCAGCAGATTTTACTCTTTATTTAAAAATTCCCTAACCTTTATTACATGATAAGTTTTTCCTAAATTAAAAGTTCTTTAGGTTTAACAGCACGATAAGTTTTACCTTCATAATTAAACTTGCAGGGTATGGCATCTTTAGGGCAGAAAGAAGTGCATCTTAAACAGTACTGGCAGTGCATAAGGTTTTTAGGGTATTTGTCATTTCCAATCTTAATGTTATCAATAGGGCACAATTCAACACATGTCCCGCATTTATTACATTTTTCTTTATCTGCAGTCAGATACATGAATTTCTGGTTTAAGTCAGTTTCAGTGATTTTTAAACCTAGCAAAGATGTATAATATACAGCATCTGAAAGTACAGGTATTCTTCCCCATTTAGCTTTTCCATTTATTATTTCAATAGCGTATTCTTCAGCTTTAATAAGTCCTTTTTCGATTTTATTTTTATTGGTTTCTTCGTCCTGTATATAAAAAATATTAGGGGGCATAATGATTTCTTTTGCGCCAATTGGGACGTAACCTTTCTTTTTAACAATTTCCCGAAGCGGTCCTACTATTCCTCCAGAAATACCTCCAAGTGTATCAACCATAAAAATTTCAGTGCCTTCAGATGGAGGTAACGATTTTATGAATTCCCATACAAATTCGTAGGTTGAAAGCTCAGCAACAGGGAATCCCAGACCAATTGTATTATCTAAATTAACTTTTTCAGGGTCTGAACTTTCAATTCTATGCATTTTAGCCTCAATCCCATTTTTCTGGAATGTTTCCTGCATTTTTTTAACTACAAGAAATGTATTTCCAGTTCCCGAAAAATAATAAAAATCTACTGTTTTCAAATCCATATTGTACACCTTACACCCACTTACTTTTTAAATATTAATTTTAATCCTTTAATTGCAATTTAGAATTATCATTTTCCAGCCCTGCCAAAAGAATATTTTATTGCTCCCTTTGGACATGAATCAACACATTGGCCGCATAAAATACATTCAAAATCATGCATATTTCCTTTTTTCACCTTTTGCTGTACGTCAAGACCCATAGGACAGTTCTTACAGAGCCTGCATTCAGTGCAAAGTTCTTTATCAGTTTTAAGGTGAAGCGACGGCCATCTAAAAAAATTCTTTATTTTTGTTCCAATAATCATAAATGGAGCTATAAAACAGAAATAATGACAGTTGGCTCTTTTTCCAGCGATCATGGAGATTACAATTGTAGATAGCAATATACCATAGTAAATAATATACATAAATGGCTCAGTAATAGAAACTCCATTATTGGTCATGAATAAAGGATCAATTTTAGTTAAACCGCCTGCTAATAAAGCCATTAGTGCAATAACAGCTAACCATGGTACAAAGAGGAAATATTTAATCCAGTTATATTTCCCACCCCTTGTTTTTCCATCATTTATTGAAAAGCAGTACTCCTGAGCTCCCCCAGTTGGGCAGGCCCATCCACAAAATGCTCTGCCAAAGAACAATGAGGAAATGAATAGAACTGTGAAAGTTATGAAGCTGCCGGTGATTATCCCCAGGGAAGCTCCCCATATTATCAAAATGGGCGAAAAGTAGAACATTGTAACTGGGAAAAGTAAAAGTGAAACTAATAATGTTGTTTTTCTAATTTTTTGTTTTTTACCATTCATATATAACCCCCATTTTTATTTTATCATAATAATCAATATTAAAGATTTATTTTCTCAATTACTCCATTATAATGATTTAATTTCCATTTAATTAACATATATCACTTGTATTCCTTTTCATTTTCAACTGGGTTTATAAATTTTTCTTCAAACCGTTTTACTACTTCTTCAAGATTCAGCTGCTCATCGAGGATCATATAGCATATAATTCCATCTAATGCTGCTACTAATGTAACTGCACTAGTTCTAGGATCATGCGGAACAAATTCACCTGTTTCAACTCCCATCTTAAAAGATTCTTCCATATACTTCATATAATCTCCAGTAAACTGCTGATAATACTTTAAGAGCTCAGAATTGTCTAAAATTTTAGTAATAGACAGAAAGAGAAAAGTGGTTTCTACAGGATGTTCTAACCAGTACCTGAGATAATTTTCTATATAAAACAGCAACCCTTCTTTAACTGATGGCATTTCCATTGATTCATATGCTATTTCCCCTAATTTTTCACTTATCTTCTGATTAACAAATACTAATACCATATCCTTGCTTTTAAAGTGGTGATACAATCCCCCTTTACTTATACCTGCCTTTTTAGCAATTGATTCCATTGTAGTATTTTCATAACCTTTTTTCAGGAAAATTTCCATTGCAGCATCAGTAATATCATTAATACGTTTTTCTTTGGATTCTTTTTTAGTCATTATATTTCTCCAAAAAAACCGACTGTCGGTTTGTTAAAATAATAGTAATACGTTTCAATATATAAAACTTTCTAAAACTTTCAAATGGTCCAAAATTATAAATTTTGAAACATATCTAAATTCATGCAGTTTAAATCTTCTAAAATCAGTTTAAACAATATAATAAAAGATACAAAAAAAATTAGATTTAATATACAAAAATATACACCCATTTAAGAGATTACGATACATTAAATAATAAAATTAATTATCATATCCAGTTAATTCATCAAAACTCAAACTATGGAAATTTTACAGTGAATTCTGTCCCTTGACTTCTATCCACATCTATTTCGCCCTTTATCTGATCTACCAGGCTGTTTACAATTCTTAAACCTAAAGAATTTGATTTTTTGTAATCTAACTCTTCTGGAAACCCGATTCCATTGTCAGATATTACCAATACATATTTTTCACTGCTTTTATAGAACTTTATTTTGATAATACCATTCCTAATGTCCTTAAATGCATGTTTCAGGCTGTTTGATATTAGTTCATTGACAATAAGCCCTAATGGAATTGATGTTTCAGTATCCAGTTTGTGATTTTCTAACTCAAAATCAATTTTTATATTATTAGATTGGCCAGAATATGTTTCGAAGAGTTCCATAGATAGTTTTTGAATGTAGTCTGCAAAATCAATCCATTTAAGGTCAGTTGTCTGGTACAGTTTTTCATGAATCAACGCCATAGATCTTGCACGATTTTGACTGTCCCTGAAAATATTCTGCGTTTCTATATCTTCAATATACCTTGCCTGTAAATCAAGAAGACTTGAAATAACCATTAAATTGTTCTTTACCCTGTGATATGTTTCCCTAATTAACATTTCTTTTTCTTGAAGGGAATCTTTAATTTTATCTTCCATTATCTTACGTTCGGTGATATCACGCGCTATGTGCACGCTTCCAAGCATATTCCCCATTTTATCAGTTATAGGGGCAGCTGTAACCAAGAAATATCCTCCCAAATTAGGTTCATACACTTCTTCAGTATGCCTTTTACTATCAAACATCATTTTTGCATGAGGACAGTTATCAATAGGCAATTTAGTGCCGTGAATTGCCTCAAAACATCTGACTCCTAAACATGAATCTGGAGATGCATTTAGACACTCTGCCATGGCATTGTTTACCCATATAATCTCATATTTAGGATCCAAAATAGCTACAAGATCAGGTAAGGAGTTTAATACAAACTTCCATCCTTCAATGTCTTCTAAAAATGATGTTACAATGTATTCCATATTCATTTTAATCATTTACCGAAAGCGTTTTATTCAAGTAACTCATTTTATAATTTAAAGTTTTATAAATAAACCGCTATAAGCCGCCGCGATAATAAATAAAATTAGTTTTTTAAGGAATTAACTAAAAATAGTGGTTTTATTTTGCTTTTTCTCTTGAATCTATCAAATTAACAATTTTGTAAGTAGCTTGAGAATATTCTTTAGAATATTTTTCAATTGCGTCATCTAAAGCAAGGAAAATTTCTTGATTTTTATCATGTTTAAATGAATTAAGTGATTCACGATATACCTCTAATTTATCTGAGAACTTCTCAAAGTTTTCTTTGGTTAACAATTCATGAAATTCGCCATAGCCAAGTTTTTCTATGTACATTGCATTAACAGTCTGTTCTGGCTGCTTTTTAACAGGAATACAGAATACTGGCTTTTTAAGATATAATGATTCACTTATTAAAGTAAATCCCCCATTAGAAACTACAGCTTTGCATGATTCAAAATCTTTAAAGAATTGATTTTCATTAAATTTCCTGAAGTGGAGATTTCCATCATCTTTTTCAGTGTTAAAACCATAAATTACAAAGTTTTCATTAATAGATTTTAACGTAGAAATAAGCTCTAAATTAGAATCACTTGTTTGATAAACAAGTACATGGTTGCCATTTACAGGTTTAATATCTAAAATTTCTTTCCTAAGTACTGGAGGGAATAATTCTGCTTTCTCATCATTTTTAATTTCAGGATAGAAAAATGTTGTAATTAAATATTTTTTAGGTCTGTTTATAAATAAACGTATGACTCCTCCAGCCACTATTTTTTCACTTAAATACCTTTCAGGAAGGTCTAATCTACACTGAGTAATGATATGTATGTTNNAGGTATTCCCAGTAGTTTACTTAAAATGTTGGAGAATGCCTCAAAATCAGAAACAATAATATCTGGTTTAAATGCCCTGGCAATATTATAAAGCAGTTTAATATTAAACTTCAAACTTTTTGGAAGGTCTTTAACCACAGAAAAGAATGTAGATTTATACTGAGCATTATTTCCGCTGTAAACAGTGTTAGGCCCATCTATATAATATACATCATCAAATTTTTCTGAAAGATAATCAAATGCTCTCCCACCAGCAAAAATAATCACATCATTTTCCTTTAGCANNGTGTTTAATCATTACTGAACTTCTAATAGCATGGCCCATCCCTTCACCACATACAGAATAAAGTATCTTCTTTTTCTTTTCTTTGGAATGGCCAAATGTATAATTTAGTTCTCCCGCTGTAACTTTTTTACCCATAAAATCGTAAAGGGTACTCTTTGCATAAATTAATGCCAGACTTTTAAGCCCTTCTTTTTCAAGTCTTCTTGTAGATATAAGAAGTTTAGGTTCCCTTAACACTTTAAAAGAGTGTACTTTCCCTATTCGTTCTATATAATCACTGTCTTCACCAAAATCAAGGCATTCATTAAATCCTTCTGCTTCCTCATGAATATCTTTCTTTGTTAAAATCCCATAGCAACCGGCACCATGGGGCTTTATTGACTCCACAAGTTTCATAAAGAAATTGGCAAAATCATGCAACAATTTTTCTTTCTTACTGTCACTAATTGGAACTAATTGGGTTATGCCAATATCAAGATCATTTTCTGTAAATTCATTTAATGCAGATTCCAGATATCCTTCTGTTAATATCGCATCAGAATCAAGGAATAATAAATATTCTCCTTTTGCTACTTCGGCTCCTTTATTTCTGCCCACAGCAGGAGATCCGCCATCTACAACCATACATCCAAATGATTTTGCGATTTCTCTTGTTTTATCGGTTGATTTAGCGTCCGCTACGATAATTTCATAATCTGGGAAATTTTGATCTTTTATACTTTGAAGTAATTTAGGGAGATAACACTCCTCATTGTAAGTTGGGATTATTATACTAAGCATTCATAGTTTAGTTTATTTTAAATTATT
Organism: Methanobacterium sp. UBA8; assembly: GCA_002509665.1. Taxonomy (GTDB): domain Archaea; phylum Methanobacteriota; class Methanobacteria; order Methanobacteriales; family Methanobacteriaceae; genus Methanobacterium_D. The sequence continues at coordinate 42,191 of DADN01000036.1, read as the reverse complement.
TTTAAAGCTTACTATTCAAAGCATAATTAATACTAATTTACATACTTTTTATGTATAAATATAAATTAATTACAGATACCCATCAAACCTATTTTTAAGAAAACTTTTTAAGAAATGGAACTAAACCGTTATCAAAAATAAAATAATCTCCATTTAAAAACATGCACACTATAATTAAATTTAAGATAAAATAAATTACATTCCTTTAATTTCTATTAATTATAGCAAAAATAAGTCATTATAAACTCTTTTTATACATACCATCTCTAACCCTACATAGAATACATTCCAAATCTACCCTTTATCAATGTTTAACTATCTTTTTTAATATCAAAGATTCATGTGGGATTTTAACTTATAATCTCCACAAATCATATCTAAACTACAATTAATTATAATAAAAAGCGCTTTAAACATTTATCCCTACCAAAAAACAGTGAAAATATTGTAATTTGACTGTCATAAATTTATAGTGGATTAAATCCTAATTTAGCCTTTTTATATATCAATTCATTCAAGAACATTTTAGATTTATTACAGCTATAACGAAATGTTATTTACTACTTCAAAATTATTGTCAATATATCATTTTCAGCTTTTATTATATTTCACTATTCTACAAAAAAGTTATATTTTTAATTAATTAAATTTTATCAGTTATACAACCAATAAATTCATACAAATCACGTATTATACTAAAAAAAGAATTTTAATGAAAAAACCTGAAATTTTTGATAGGTCTTTATATCTTCCAAAGTACAATACAGTAAATGCAGAACAAAAATTATAAATAGAAGTTAAAATGAAAACTTTAGTTTTTGATTTTATATTACTTTTAACTTTTAGTAAAATGGAGATGTTAATATAGACAGTATAGACGAATATCTAAACGAATTTTTAGAATCTGCAGGCAAAACAGATGAAATAAAGAGAATAAATGATCAAATAACTATCTATCAAAATGAATTAAACAATCTCGAAAATAAAGACACTATCACTACAAACAATATTACAAACATAGAAGAGGAACTTAAACATCTTAAAGAAAATTTTAAAGAAGATAACAGTAATTCAATTCTTAAAGATATTAAGACTACAGAAACTAAATTAAATGATCTTGAAGAACGCCATACAACAATTAAAACATTGATATCAGAGAAAAATGAAAACATAACCGAGTTAAATCGTGAAAAAGACGATTTAATTAGAAAATGTCTTATGAAACTGCACGCAGACATGAAAAAAAGTCACAGAAAAGTAACTGAAGACCATGACAAATATGTGGAGCTATACACACAGGCAAGGGAAGAAAGATTCAGCATAGAAAGAAAAATGAGGAATTTAAAAGTACTTGTCTATAAAAATTATAAAATGCGACTAAAATAAATTTGACAACATGTCAAATTTTAATTTATAACTGTTTAAAGGCGACTTAATCAATATATCTTGTCATTAAAAAAACAATATATACTGTAATTAAAAATCAATTAATACGATTAAAATAAATTTGACAAGATGTCAATTTTATATTAAATTTATAAAATATGCATTAATCAATTCTTTTTTACTATTAATTTACAAAAATAAGCGGCAAATACAGTAATTAAAACTTAATTAGTACAGTAAAAAATATTTTAAAGGATATAAATTATCCTCCGCCGTCACAAAGTTCTGTACTCATATCAACATCTTCGCCAACAAGCTTCTTCCTGTTTTTAAGTTTTTCTTTGAGATCTTCTCTGGATTCTTTTTTAAGTCCATTTTTTTCTATTTTTTCAATGGCCTGTAAATAATCGCTTTTATACCATAGATCTTTATCTTCTAATTTTGCCCAGGTGGCTTCATTTTCAGTTTTAATGTCAACAACTTTACCAATTGTGCCCGTTCCGTTGTATATAACATAGGACCCTTTGATTATAGGTTTACCGCAGGAATCTAAAACTTCCATTATTTAACCCCCCATACTGTAAGATAGATATTATTCATCTTTAGTAAGAGTTAATCTTGTCTTTTCAGGAGCTTTTTCCTCTCCTTCTTCAACTATTCCTTCTATTTCAGCTTCTTCAAGATTTAAGAGTATATAGTCCCCTACCTGTTGAACATCACTGGGCTTAATTTCAAAAGTTTTATTTCTTACCCATACTTCACCAGTAGATATTGTGATAGTATTTATAATTCCTTCTTTTGGCATCAAATCAACATCAGATACTTTGCCTATTTCCATCGCATTTTTATCCAGGACCTTTCTACCCATTAACTCGCTTACTTTCATAAATACACCTGTTTTGTAGTCTATTTTTTAAAGCATATATTTTTTATGAATGCATAATATAACTGTAATATAATTATTATTAACTGCGCATTTACCTCAGATTTAAAATATACTTCAAAAATTCCATCTAAAATTTAAATTAATTATTTTTATAGAGATATAAATTTATTAACATGATTAGCCATAGTAATATATAGATATTATGAAGTCCTCATTTAAAATATTCAGCGCCTTTGGAATCCCTGTGGAACTACACATTTCATTTCTATTATTAATGCTTTTTATATACATTATAGCATTCTTAGGAATAATATCCCTGTATATAGCATTTTTAATCACATTACTATTTGTAACAGTTGTTGTACATGAATTAAGTCATTCTTATGTGGCAAAAAGATATGGAGTTAAAGTAGGTAAAATAGTCCTCCTGCCCATTGGCGGTGTATCTGCAATGGAAGAAATTCCTAAAGATCCAGATCAAGAACTCAAAATAGCCGCTGCTGGGCCGCTTGCAAATATTCTAATAGCGTTAGCTTGTTTTATAGGCCTGTTAATTATTGGCGGCGTAGGGTCTTTAACTTTTTACTCATTTTTTATTTCTAACACTCCATCAGTAGATTTATCGCTGTTTCTTGCTAACTTCTTAGGAGTTAACCTGGTACTCGGACTTTTCAATCTTCTTCCTGCTTTCCCCATGGATGGGGGAAGAGTGTTAAGGGCTTTTTTTGCAAAAAGAATGAGTTATACCAAAGCAACTAAAGCTGCTGCTTCGGTAGGAAAACAGTTTGCTATCTTAATGGTTATCCTGGGCATATTTTTTAATTTTATTTTAATATTGATAGCCATATTCATTTACTTAGGTGCAGATCAAGAATATAAAAATGTCCTGATTTCATCGAAGCTCGAAGGAATCCGCGTTAGAGACATCATGACTAAAGAAGTAAATACACTAACTCCAGATACCTCTGTTTCAGAGGCGTTAAATACCATGTTCAAGCAAAGACACATGGGTTATCCTATAAAAGATCATGGTGAGCTTGTTGGTATCGTTACTTTCGATGACATTTCTAAGATACCCGAAAATCAGAGGGATACACCTATAGGAAATATAATGACTAAAAAACTTATTTCAGCAAATCCCGAAGAGCCTGCAATGAATACTCTAGAAAAAATTACTAAAAACAATATTGGAAGACTTCCAGTTATTGAAAATGGAAATTTAGTTGGAATAATCTCTAAAACAGACATAATGAGAGTTTTAGAAGTATTAGATACTAAATCCCATGAATAAATTCTTTTTCATTCAATTTGTAATTAAATTCACGTCTCCTCTAAAATAATTGTGAATTTGTAGACAGGTTCAAACTCAGATTCAATGTTATTTAAAGAGGATATGCCTCTAAATTTATATGAGACGGGCCCAACAGTTCCATTAACTTTATCTAATGAAATTAATTGACCATTTTTCACTGTTTGGCTTTCATCATTTCTATCTTCAAAAAATTCATGAATTATCTTTCCAATTTCACCCACAGCAGAAACATCAACCCTTTTAATTTTTTCTTTATCATTTTTCATCTCAACGAAATCTTTCAAAACCTTAAGTTTGTATTCTTCATTCCCACAGACTTTACTAAATGTTACTTTATCTACGGCCTCGCTCATAGAATACCTCCATATAATTCATGCAATTTCCGAGTATGAATTAATTAATTTTAGATATGAACTGAACTTATAAAAAAAATTTACTATTTTAAAGTCCAATTCACAAATAGTTCCTANNCATACATAACTATTATATTATAACAGTTGTCTATAAAATTATTAAAGTTGAGAGTCTTAATTTAATATACCTCTCAAAATCATTCTTAATTTAAATACCATATTTAAACACTTATTTTTTGGAGAAAATAATAATGGAAAATGCATGTAAACTCATAATTAACCAGATAATCGAGGGAAAAATTAAAACAAAGAAAGATCTAGAGAAAGCAAAACATAAGGCTTGCAGAGACTACAAACTTGAAAAATTTATGAGTAATTCAATGATACTGGAGAATGCAACTCCTGATGAGAGAAAAAAAATAATACGGATCATACAAAAAAAGCCCACTAGAACCATATCTGGTGTTGCAATAGTTGCAGTAATGTGTAAACCTCACAAATGCCCTCATGGAAGGTGCCTTTACTGTCCAGAAAGTGATATAGCCCCTCCAAGTTATACTGGAGAAGAACCAGCAGCACTGCGGGCAAGAATGTTTAAATTTGACCCGTATTTACAGGTATACAACCGCCTGCTCCAACTCGAAAGCATAGGCCATCCTTTAGATAAAGTAGAATTAATTATAATGGGAGGAACATTCCCCTCATATTTCCTGTGTTATCAGGAATGGTTTGTCAGCAAATGTATTCAGGCTATGAACGATTTTGGAGTAAAAGATGTATCAGTTTCATCTAAAAATTTTAAAGGATTTAATGCAGCAGATAATATTGAAATTCCAAGGGAATTTGTTTATTTAAAGGAAGTTCAAAGTGAAAATGAAAAATCACAGGTTCGCTGTGTGGGCATGACCTTTGAAACCCGTCCAGATTACTGTAAAACACAAGATGTTGATAGAATGCTCAATATGGGTGTCACAAGGGTGGAACTTGGAGTCCAGACCATNNGGAGTCCAAACCATTTACAATTATATATACAAACGAATTGACCGTGGACACACGATAGAAGACTCCATTGAATCTGCAAGGATACTTCGAGATTCAGGTATCAAAGTAGCAATGCACCTCATGCCTGGTCTTTTTGCAGATTTTGATAGAGATTTGAGAATATTTAAAAGGGTATTTTCAGATGAACACTTTAAACCAGATATGCTTAAAATCTACCCCTGTTTAGTGACTAAAGGTTCAAAACTTCACGAAATGTGGGAAAAAGGAGATTATAAACCATATACAAGTGAAGAAGCTGTTGAGTTAATAGCTCAGATTAAAAAGAACCTCCCTAAATGGGTCAGGACCATGAGAATCCAGCGGGACATACCTTCTCCTCTAATTGAGGCAGGAGTTAAAAAATCAAATTTAGGTGAACTTNNAAAACTCCATGATCTAGACGTCAATTGCAAGTGTATTCGATGTAGAGAAGTTGGACATAAAGCAGCGCATGGATTAATCCCAGATATTGATAACGTGAAATTATTAACGGAAAAATATCGTGCTGGGGAAGGGGATGAAATCTTTTTATCATTTGAGGATGTTAAAAAGGATATATTAATTGGATTCTTAAGGTTAAGGATACCCTCAGAGCATGCCCACAGAAAAGAGATAGATGATAAAACTGCCCTCATAAGAGAGTTACACGTTTACGGCTCGATGATGTCCATTGGTGAAAGAGAAGACGGGCAGTGGCAGCATATGGGCTATGGAGAATCATTATTAAATGAAGCTGCCAGGGTTGCATCTGAAGACTACGGCATGGAAAAGATACTCATTACAAGCGGAATAGGGGCTCGAAACTACTATAGAAAATTCGGGTATGAAAGATTAGGCCCTTACATGGCAAAGAAGATTTGAATTAACCTCCAAACTACAAAAAAATGGTAAAATGAAGGGCTATAAACTTCAAAGAGAAATTTTAGAATTACTGTATAAACAGGGAAGAAAATGCAGTGCTGGTGTAAAAGAGGATTTCTTAATGGAAAAATTGGAAGCAAAAATCAACGCCAATGAATTAAAAGTTCATGTTGATTATTTAGATGAAAAGGGATATGTTCTTATAAAACCAGTGTATGATGGTTTTATAACAATTAGAAATGTTACCATAACCGAAAAAGGTATAGATCTAGTGGGAATCCCAGATTGTAGGTTTATATTTCAAAAGACTTAAAAATCNNATATTAAAATGGTGTTCAAATGATAGGTTTAGTAGAATCTCCAGAAAAAATCGCCAAAATCATCGACCACACCAATTTAAAGGCCGATGCATGCGTAGAAGACATAAAAAAATTATGTGATGAAGCAAAAAGTTATGGATTCGCTTCAGTCTGTGTTAACCCTGCAAATGTTGAACTATGTACAGACTTTTTAAAAGAGTCCGATGTAAACGTTTGCACAGTTATAAGTTTCCCTTTGGGAGCTAATACTTCTAAAATTAAATTCTTTGAAACTAAAGACGCCGTACAGCACGGAACAGATGAAATTGATATGGTGATGAACGTAGGTGCCCTTAAATCAGGGCTTGAAGAAACTGTGAAAACAGACATAGAAGAAGTTATCACTGCAGCAGATGGTAAAATAGTCAAAGTAATCATTGAAACAGCCCTATTAACAAAAGAAGAGAAAATTCTGGCATGCGAGATAGTCAAGGATGCAGGTGCAGATTTCGTGAAAACTTCAACTGGTTTTGGATATCCTGGAGCTACAGTGGAAGATATTTTTCTAATTAAAAAAACAGTAGGGTATCAAATAGGCATCAAAGCTTCAGGAGGAATAAGAAATATAAAAACTGTCTTTGACATGGTAAAAGCCGGCGCAAACCGCATTGGAACCTCTTCAGGCGTTAAAATTATGGAAGAGCTCTTCAAACTTAATCACGGCATGGAACCACCNNTTATGGAAATTGAAATAGAAATAGTTGGAAAAGGTAAGGCTACTGGAAAATTAGATGATAGGAACCCTGAGACTGCCCGGAAATTATATGAAATATTACCACTCCCTGGAACCGCACATACATATCTAGAAGAAGTATATTTTGACATGACACTTGAATTAGACTATGAAAACCCATCAAAAACCACAGAGGAAGGAGATATATGTTACTGGCCGCCAGGACCTGCTTTTTGTATATTTTACGGCAAGTCACAGCCTGTTTCTGAAGTGAATAATTTCGGGAAAATAACAGAGAATTTAGAACTCTTTAAAAAGTGTAAAGATGGGGATGAAATAATAGTAAGGAAAAAATAGTAAATAGAATCCCTAAAAATCTTTAAAAATTAAAAATAGAAAATTTTATTAAATATTTTATATTTCCTCTATTTCAGTGTAAAGAGTATTCCTTCGAGCTGGAACCCTTCCAATATCTTTTATTGTTCTTTCCAGTTCACTTGGAGGAGTAGATTCTCCATAAGCTGCCCCTGCAGACTTAGATATGCTTTCTTCACCTAAAGTACCTCCAAGGTCGTTTGCACCGGACATAAGACAGAACTGAGCAAATTTAAATCCGAGTTTCACCCATGAAGCCTGTATATTTTTAAGCAGGTCACCAAACATTAACCTTGAAACTGCATAGAGCCTTAAATCGTCTGCTCCTGTTGTTCCAGGGCTTGAAATTCCACTTCTGAAAATAGGGGCATTTTTGTGCATGAATGTTAAAGGAACGAATTCTGTAAACCCTCCTGTTTTTTTCTGTATGTTCCTTAAAATCTCAAGGTGTTCAATTCTGTGATGTATATTTTCAACATGGCCGTACATCATTGTACATGTTGTTGGAACACCAGTATTATGGGCTGTTTCGATGACATCGATCCACTCTGCTGTGCTTAACTTTCCAGGGCATATAATATCCCGTATATCATCGCTTAATATTTCAGCAGCAGTTCCAGGCATTGAACCAAGCCCTGCCTTTTTCAACATCTTGAGCGTGTCTTCTACCTCAAGTTCTGCTTTTTTAGACCCATAAAATATCTCCATTGGAGAAAAAGCATGTACATGAACATTTGGGACTTCTTTTTTGACATTCAAAAGAATATCCTCATAAAAATAAGCATCTATATCTGGGTGCAGTCCTCCCTGTATGCAAACTTCAATTGCACCTTCATCTGCAGCATTTTTTGTTCTTCGAACCACTTCATCAATCTCTAAAAAATAAGCGTCTTTATCATTTTCATCTTTTTTAAACGCGCAGAAACCACATGTTCCAGAGCAAATATCAGTGAAGTTGATGTTCCAGTTTTGAATATAAGTTACTTTGTCTCCAGCCAGCTCTTCCCTGAGTAGGTCTGCAGTGAAAATTAAAGCTTGAAGTTCTCTTCCCTTAACTTTCATTAGTTTTTCTGCTTCATCCTTTGAAATTTCGTCATCAAAAGATTTTTCAAGTATTTTTTTTATCTGAGGATCGATGTTCATGGTGTCAAACATACAATTGCATATTCCGGTTAACTTTTTTAAAAGTTTTGGTGGTAAAATTTCAATGATTTCATATACTTGTTTGGCACCTGAAATTAATTCTACAATCATGTAATGGACTATATAACTCCATGTTTGGACACAATTTAATGATTTATGCTTTTTACATATCTAGTTTTATTCTAAACTGAATCTAATATGAATTAAATCCATAAGGATGGAATAAAATCTTGGAATACCCAATTCATTAGATAATATTAATTTTTCAAAAATAGATTTTAATAATGAATACTTTTCCATGAGATATTAAATCATACATATAAAATATTTATATTTAAATTGGAAAAAGAATATTATGAAAGAACACCATTTAATAGGATGTTGCGGCATATCTTGCGGATTATGCCCGCGGTTTCAATCAAAAGCAAAATCCAGATGTTTAGGCTGCGGGCCAGATGGTCATTGTTCATACTGTTCAATTTTTAGATGTTGTGTAATGAAGAGGAATTATGAGACCTGTGCAGATTGCAGTGATTTCCCATGCGAAAGATTTGATGCATGGTTTGGTGGAGATAGTTTTGTTACACATCACAAATGCCTTTCTAATCTTACTAAAATTAAAGAAGCTGGAATTAATAAGTTCTTAAAAGAAGAAGTAGAGAGACAGGAACTTCTTGAGTTAATGTTGGAAAAATATAATTCTGGACGAAGCATGAGTCTTTATTGTTTAGCAGCAGCTCTTATGAGTATTGAATCACTAAAACAAGCCTTAGAAGAAATTGAAGATGTCACAGAAAACAAACCAAAATCATTTAAAATTATAATTCAAAAACTCGCAGAAAAGGAAAATATAAATTTAAAACTCAGAAAGTGATTAATGCTTATTCCACAATGTCCATGATGTGATGGTTTAGCAATAACTATTTTAATTTATCAATTTCCCACCATACAATTTTAACTGTATAAATTAAAGTCTATTATGTTAAATAGATAATATAAAGAACTAAAATTTCAAAAAATTTAAACTTCACTTTTACAATCCCCCTAAACTAATATTAAAAATAGAAAAAATAAGCAGCCATAACATTTCTATAACCATCAAAATTTAAAGGGGCTAAAATAGTTTATTAAGAGGCAATAAAATGTATCGTTTGACATCCAAATTGGTGATTTACAAAAATATCGACAAAAACAGCATCTTGTTTAGATTATCCAATATTTGCCAGCAGTTTGCATCAGGCGACTACGAGAAAGAAGATCTGATTACAGATATTTATATCGAAATCAACCGCCTGCTTGACATTTCAACGCGTTACGGCTTTGACAAAAATCTGTGGCACAATTATCTGGCTTTTGTTTTGGCCATGACTGAAAACCCATTTACACTTGTTTCGGAAAAAATTGGAGCGAGTGTAGGTACTGTAAATAAATTCGCCAGGAGCGATTTCTGCATCTTCAAACAGTTGTTCGACTACGACTTTTCCGAGATGGAAAAAAAACTGGATATTGACTGCTTTACGATTATCACAAATTATGAGGCTGTTGTGAAAAGTGAACAGATTTTCAACAAAGGTGTGAGCGAAAAGGTTCAGCAGCTCAGCTGTGCTGTTGAACAGGCTAAAGATGACGCTGAGCTGTATCAAATCATTACAGGTTTTTACAAAACATATGGTGTTGGAAAATTTGGGTTGAATAAAGCTTTCCGTATTTCAACTGATGATAAGTCTGGAATTCTTTGCCCAATCACGGCAACCAGTGATATCCTGCTGGACGATTTAGTCGGTTATGAATCTCAGAAGAAAGAACTCGTACAGAATACGGAAGCGTTCGTTGAAGGGCGCAGGGCAAACAATGTCCTTCTCTACGGCGATGCAGGCACAGGCAAATCTGCAAGCATAAAGGCAATCTTAAATCAATATTACAGCCGCGGCCTCCGTATGATCGAAGTCTACAAACATGAATTCAAGGAACTACCCAAGGTTATTTCAGCAATAAAAAACAGGAACTATCGATTTATCATTTATATGGACGACCTGTCCTTTGAAGAATTCGAAATCGAGTATAAATATTTGAAAGCAGTTATGGAAGGCGGATTGGAGACAAAACCTGAAAACGTATTGATCTATGCAACATCCAACAGACGCCATTTGATCCGTGAAACATGGAGCGACCGTTCGGATATGTCGGAGGATGAACTGCACCGTTCAGATACAATGCAGGAAAAACTATCCCTAGCAGAGCGGTTCGGAGTGACCATCGCTTATTTCAAGCCTATGAGAAAAGAATACTTCAACATCGTCACCGCCCTTGCAAGGCGATACCCTGAAATCAAGCTGACGGATGAAGAACTGAGATCAGAAGCAAGTAAATGGGAAATGCGCCATGGTGGAATGTCAGGGCGTACAGCACAGCAGTTCATCGATTCACTGCTGGGGGCTGTTGATCTATCTTGATTTGTTTTCAGGAGATAAACTGCCACCGATTAAAAAATATAGATCACATACGGTGCAATTAAGGATGATCGCTATCCTATTCGCGGAACAGGCATTACTTTTGTGTCATTGAACCGCATAAAAAATTATTTGCTACACCTATTGGAAACATGTTTGGTTCTTGGGGGCTACAGCTAAAGAAACTATTAGATTTATTTTCTTAAGAATTGAAGGGCAAATTTATGAAAAAAGTTGGATAATATTAATATCTGTGGTGCTGCTTCACCCTTCCATTTTATTATTAAATGTTATGGATATCATAATTTATGGCACTGCAAAATTAGGACTATAAATGGCTACTTTTTATTTTTTTTCAAATAGGGGCAAAATAGTAAATTATTCTTAATAATTATTATATATACTTAAAATAAATATAATCTATACTAATTTGAATAGGATATGAAACCATGTATAAAAATAAAGTAATAGCTTTTGTAATAGCTTTAATTTTTTCAATGGCTACGCTTACTGGGGCAGTGTCTGCGGTAAATTTCAGTCCAGAAGGCCATAGCCCGGTGGTTACAACTGAAACTTCAATGAATTACCCTATTGTTGGAACTAGTGATTTTACTGCTGTAAATTTTACCAATAAGACGAAGTTATCAGATGAACGCTCTAAGGAACCTGGAGACTACCACTATAAAAAACAAAAACAAGGCATTGAAAAACTGAAGACCATCAGTACAAGCGGTATTCCCCCCAAAAAACCGGGCGAAATAATAATGTACAATATACCCCGATTAATGTCTATGATGGGTACTGTTAAAACTAAAATAACCCATAAATTCTCTAAATTCTATAAAAAGCTCAAATAATTTTAATTATTCTTTTTACTACTTTTAACTTTTTGTATAAAATTTCAAATGTCAGAAACTATCATCTATCCCCCAATGTTATGTCACATTACAAGTTGAGGCACATATTCAAAGTTCATGAACTACACTATTCTATTAATGATGTGTCATGCTGAGGATTTTACATATATATCAAGCACATTTATTGAAACAGTACAGAGTTACCCATAGCCAAAAACACTATGAAAATCGATAAGTTTAAATGTTATAGATGTAAACCTAAATTAGGAGGTGAAATTATGGCTGAATTACCAATTGCTCCAGTTGGAAGAATCATAAAAAATGCTGGTGCTCAAAGAATTAGTGATGATGCAAAGGAAGCTTTAGCAAAATCATTAGAAGAAAAAGGTGATGAAATCGCTAAAAAAGCAGTAGAACTTGCAAAACACGCAGGAAGAAAAACTGTTAAAGCTGAAGACATCGAAATGGCTGTTAAAACAGCCTAAGTTTTCCTTTTTTATTATTTCGAAATATTTTTTTTCTTAGTTTAATTTATTCAATAATTTTTAAAACCATAAATTGATTTTTGATTAGTACAATAATTTTATTTTGACTTTTAAAAGTTATTACATTAATAAAATACAAATTATGCCACTAAATAGTCATATATTACATAAAAATTTAATATCCGTGAGTATTCTATTTTTAGCACAGATAATCAAGATATTTTTTTAATTGTCGAAAAAAATAAATATTTATTGAACCAAATAAAAGCTTGATATTAAACTAATTAACGGAGGCCGTTATATGAGTACTACTGAAAATTTAAAAGAAGCTTTTGCAGGTGAATCCCAGGCAAACAGAAAATATCTGGCATTTGCTAAAAAAGCAGACGAAGAAGGATTTTTCCAGATTGCAAGATTATTTAGAGCTGCAGCAGCAGCAGAGACCGTACATGCTCACAACCACCTTAAAGTTCTTAAAGGAATAAAAAGTACTGAAGAAAACCTCAAAGAAGCAATAGCAGGAGAAGTAGCTGAATTTAAAGAAATGTATCCTGCAATGATAAAAGTAGCCAAAGAAGAAAATAACGAAGCTGCTCTCTGGAGCTTTGATGTTGCAAACAAAGTAGAAGAAATTCACGCTGACCTTTATGAAAATGCGCTTAAAAACATTGGAAACAATATAGAAACAGTTTATTACATATGTAATTACTGTGGAAACACCGTAGAAAAAGAAGCACCTGAAATATGCCCGATCTGCGGCGCACCTAAAAAGGAATTTACAAAAATAGAATAAATTTACTTTATTCTAACTATTTTTTACATAAATTATTTTAAATTTAACCGTACTAATATTGTAGATCTGATTTGCATTTCATTTTTATTACAAAATTAAAAGGTATCATCATATAATCTATTAAAAAATAAGAATAAAATGCTGCCTTTAAAATTGATAATTCTAGGCCTCAAAATTAAAAATTAGGGCACGACAGATCTCTGTTTCGCCAACCCCATATTTCTTGATTTTTGATCTTATGTGATCTATTAACTTTTTATCTGTGAACTACTACTATACCCCTCATGGTTGTTGGATGTAATGTACAGTAGTAACGATACATACCTGTTTTAGTGAAAGTAACCGTGTAATGACCTCCAAATCTTATAATACCGCTGTTGAATAATCTGTTAACGCTTGTTACTGTATGGGAGTCACGTGCTCGATTTACCNNACAGTAGTTCCGGTTTTAACACTAAGAATTTTGGGATGATATGAACCACCATAAATAGGTACTATCATTTGATGATGTACCTGTTTTGCATGCATTGGTTGTGCAAAGACTGTGCCTGAAAACCCTAATGTAACTGCAAGGGCAATTAAAAGAACTAATAACTGCTTCCTCAAGTTATCACCTCCACACTTATTTTCTAATACAAATTGTAATTCATGTATTACAAAGTGATCTATATTAAAAATGTGTTAAAAAACTTTTCACCACCATAAAATATTTATTTCACACCTATTTGAACAAAAAAAAGAATATCATCATTAATTTATTTAAAACATAATTGAAATGATTTCTTCGTGGAAAGCAATAATATACAAATAAATAAACACTTCTTTTTTACTAATTATTAAAGATATTCTGCTCATTTATCCAATAAAATTAAAAATATTGTCCATGTTTAAAAATAGAACACATACCTAATTCTTCAACATAAAATCAGGATAAACATCTAAAATTAGTACTAATCCCCTAATAATTTTAGATGCTTAATTCATTATAGATTTCTATAATTCCCAAGACATCATATTAAAAAATAAAATATAGACCTATCTCTTCATTAGATGCTGTTTTGATGTTTCACAATGATTATGTGATGAGAATTCATAGTGTGCCCATCTGAGATAGCCTATTTAAATTAAAAACATAAAATAACGTTATTTATAATATCATACCAAGTAAGCTGCTTAATAAAGCTAAAATAGGACTTAATAAAGCGAATAAACTCTCCAGCACAATTTTCACCCCCTTTAGGTCATTTATTGGATTTTTACTTCCAGTACTAACAAATAAGATCTGATTATTATTTATATGATTTTAAATTCACAAATATGGATTAATGCATAAATGAATAGACATAATAATGAATTAACATATTGAAGTACTGCTACCCAGAATTATGCACGCGCATACTTCTGCATACAATCATAAAAATGAAATTATAAATAAGTGAAAATTGGTATTAATATTTACCCCATACCCTTACTCCTCTTGGACACTTACTTCTTGAAGGTGTCCAAGATAATCTAATTTTATTAAAAAAATAAATTAAACTACGAAATTTTCAAGTTTTACAGGTTTCATAGCATGAGAAAAATGAATTTTTTTGTTGAAATGTCGAACCTATAATTCTAAAACATTTTTAAATTAATAACTAAGAAATTATTATTTCAGTTCAATGAAAGCTCAAGACTACATAAAAAAGAATTTAATGAGTAAAAAATTAAAATAAATAATTATTGTCCGCTGTTATCTAACACCCAATCATCATGCAGCTCTTTCGTTTTCTTATATTTTATATTATCTAATCCTTTTTCTAATCCATTCTGTAATTCAAAGCTTGCATTAAGATGATCTGCAATTAATTCCATTGCTAATTCTTCATCATCAATTTCTTCATTAGATGTGTAACCAATAATAGCGAATAGAGAATTATACCATGCTTTATATTCTTCTGTAGTCTCAAGAGCTGTTATTAAGTCTGTACCTATCTCTTTTCCTTGATTTTCATTACTCATTTTTGTTTCTCCGTCTATATTTCCATTTATACAAGTGCTTATATCAATAATTGATGTTATTAACTACCATATAAATTAAATTATCTGCTTAAATCTTCCAAAGCTCTTTTTAAGATTCTAGTAAAAATTAGTATTATTTTAATTTTAAAATTCAAAAAAAAGTTTTATTTTTTCTTATTTTTGTAAATATTAAGAAAATTAGTGGTGAGATGAAAGATTACCAGCTTCATCAGTAATTAAATACTGAATATTCCAGCTGGTAATCTTTTTTCGTACTATACACCAATACTATGGAGAATGTACGAAACACCTATCGTTATAGCATGTTCGTATCTGCTTAACAAGTATATAAAGTTTTATATAATCATCGAGAATTAATGGAGATGTAGTTTGTTAAAATACACTTTATTAGTTGTTTTCAGTTACATTTTCAAAGTTCAATGTTAAAAGATTTTTTAAAAATATTTTAATTTTCTGAGGCTAAATTTTATAAAATAGTTTTTATAAGCATTAAAAATATTAACAAAAAAATTTAACAATTTCAATCATGCTTACGATAAATTTAAAACATAAAAAATAGATTATAGCTTATAAACATATCATTACCAGTTGAATCTTAAATTAGCTTTGTATTTTATCTTCATTTCTTATCAAAATATTTCATTCTTATAACATTCAATGCTACTACACATAATATTATGCCTAATCTAATTAAAGGGTTTAAAGGTGCAAATAACAGAAAGTAAAGTAGTATAATCCCAACAAGAGCATGAACCAACCAATTTTTTGGTTCTTTCAAATAATCTATCACCAGTCCCATCCTATCACCTTTTATATTCTATTTATTTTCTGCATTAACTGAACCAAGACATATATCAGTTTTACAGCCATATTATACATCATATCTATGATCCATATCTAATTATAACATTTTTTTATTTTTTTTATAATNNTAAATAGACTATGCTATGCCCTCACAAAGACCTTCAATTTTTCTCTTTTACTTTCAAATCATACCAATTTAACAAATAATGCCAAATTCACCAATTTTTCTCATGTTTTAATTCAAGTTTTATAGATATTTAACTGAAAAGAGGAATTTTATTAAACAATGTTCATATATATCCATACTTATCTGAGCAATTAACTGATATTTTGAAAAAATATTGAAAATATTTATATATAATTTTAAACAACTTATTATAGTATAACATGTTGAAGTGAGTGGGCATATTCTAAAAAGGAGAGATATAATGGACGAATTAAAGGATGAAATCATTGAAATGAGATATATGATCCTTGTAAAGAAGGGAATTGTGGATGAAAAATATGAATCATTTAAGAACATATCTAAAATCGTAAAAGAATATGAAAATCAGTTTATTCCAGGAACAGTTTTACTGAGTGAAAATGCAGATTATAAACTGCGAATTGAATATCCAATGGAATAATTATTTTGTTTCTAGAAATAAGATATTATATCCCTAAACACCATTAAAATTTGTAAATCTACTGTATAACCATTGATAATTCATTTATAGATTAAATTTCAGGAGTAGATTGCTGAGGGGCATAATATGTGCGTGAGAGCAGGTAATATAAAAACAAATGGTGAACTCCCATGGAATATCGTTAAATCTTTAGTAGATACACTGCAAAAGGNNGAGGCTACCTTGTAAAACGAAATTTCAAATATCCCAATAGAATTTTAAGCAATTTTGAGGTTAAACACAAGAGGTACATATTAGACATATTTGCAGTTAAAAGAAATGACATAATGGTAATCAAATATGAAAACTGCTCAGATGTTTTATCTAATAAAAATAAGAAGCTTTGGAAGGCATTATCTTCTAAACCTGGCGTGAACTTTCACATATTAGTTCCATCTTACTGTAAAGAAAAGGCTCAGATAAAAAGCAGGATGTTAAATGTTCCAGTAAAAATTCTATGCCTAGAAGATTGGGAAGATTCATTTGAATCAGGTTTAAGAAACTCCAAATGAACAATCAATATGTATTAAAATATTGATAGAATAATATTTAGATTATACCATCTTTAAAAGCTTATTCTGGTTAATTTTTTCGTCAGTTAAAGAGATAACGTATTTTTCTCCCTTTTCTTCCACCACAAATGCAATTGGAACTATCCATGATCCAACAACAGCCAGTTTATTATCCCTTAAAATTGAAATTTTAACTATAGGGTGGAGAATTTTACCATGCGCATTAATAGAATTGCCAACGATAGTTTCAACATCAAAATTCTCTGTAAAGTTAGTTTTAACCATGGTTTAACCTCTAGTTTCCCTTAATTCTTTTAAAAGTGCCCTTACAGGTTTCTTGGTGAAAGCTCTTATAATTTCAACAACTATCCAAAAAAGCCGTATTTTTATTTTTAAAGTTGCATTCGCTTCTAGTTTCTCATTTAAAAAATCAGGTTCTAGTGATATGTAAGCTTTAGGAATTATATTCAGCAAAGAGGATGCAGCCCAGAAATAACCGCTGACCATAGCAGTGTCTGCAGGATCTCCCAATCCTAGAGTTAAATTTAAAGAAAATATTTCAAAGGATGTAGATTTTAAAAAACTATTAAATACCCTCTCAAGATAGGGCCATGATTCAACTAGAAGAGATAAAATTTTGGGAATACTGCTTATTTCAAATTCAGTTTCCTTTTCATTTTCTTTCTTTTGTGATTGTTTTTCTGGAGGGATTTCTTTCTGGATTAATTTTATTTTCATCCAGGTTAATCTAAAAGTCCCATTGACTTTAAAACCAGTATTGTATACATTAAGGTATATATGAAATGGAACCACCAGAATTCCAGCTACAAAGATCAGAATAATCAGGATTATGGCGGCCACTACGAACATTAAATTCACTCTTTAGTTCCTAATTACAAAAAATTAAGTAGAAAAGATTTATTCACTTTCTTCCTTTTCTTCTTCTTTCTCTTCTTTCTTTTTTTCTCTCATCTCTTTTACAGTTTCTTTACCTTCTTTCATAAGGTCTATTACTGCAGGCATAGCTTCAGATACTGCCCTACCCATTGGGCTAGGTTTGGTTAGATGCATAACTCTAACACTTTCAGGACCTTCCATACCTTTAAAGACAACTACCATAGCTATTGGTTCAATACCTGCACCACCGCCAGCACCGCTGCCTTTTCCACTTTGATCCTTAAGTGCACTGCCTTCAGCACTTGCAGCACCAAATGCCATTCCAAATTTTGTAACTGGAATAATTATTTTATCCTCAGTCTCTATTGTCTCACCAATCACATTTTCAGTTGCCAAGACTTTTAAAAGCTCATCTACTGTAGTTTTTATCGGCTCCACGTCCATAATTCAACCCTCCTACGGATTTTTATATATAATAAGTTGTTTTACTAATATTTATAATTAATGTATCCTTTGTTACTCAAATAATCTAGAAATAGTTCCCAATAATCCATATATAACATATATTATATTTTAATCTGTAAATCGCATAAATTAAAGTTTTAAAGAATATAATGTATAAACACATAGGATAGGCAGCAGATAATTTAAGCAAATTTAACAAGAAATAGTTAAAAAGTCGGAATAATCTGATTTATTTTACTGTTTCACAAAAAAATTCCATGGAAAAAGGGAAAAGGTTATATAGGAATACAACTATATTCAAGTTAGACGCACTCCGGGCCGGTGGTCTAGGGGTATGATACCTCCCTGACACGGAGGTGATCACGAGTTCGAATCTCGTCCGGCCCATTTGCCGTGGTAGTTCAGTTGGGAGAACGCCAGACTGAAGATCTGGATGTCGCTGGTTCAAGTCCGGCCCACGGCACTCAACTTATTTTAACTGATTGTTTTTAAATCATTATAACTATTTTTCTCCAGATCTACTGTTTTTAAAAAGATTTAATGTGTTAAAGAGTAATATTATTTTGGAGGAAATCATGACAAAAAAATCTATGTCCCAGATACGGTTCTAAAAAAATGAAGTGGCAGGTTCATCAGCTTGGAATAGGGGAATGTAAAAAATGCAGTTATCGGGGTTATATAGTCGTAGGAGATGGCAGCGTGCAAAAAAGGTCAGAGAAGTTAAAAAAATGGAAAAGCTTTCCTGAAAACGCCAGCTCATGTAATTTTGATTTCATGGCTATAATTCTATATTATTCTAAAATCAAATGCAATAGTAAATTTTATATTAATCTATTATATTTAGTTCATTCTTTACAGATATACCTACTATACTTCCAAATAAAGACAATGTGACAAAAAGAATATCCTCAGAATGTACATCAGACATGATAATCCCTAAAATAAAGTAAATCAACCCAAATCCATTAATTACTCCATCCACATAATCCCTTTTTATTATTAAATATTTTATTTATCCATTTGCCTCCTGACAAATATCCCTATTGCTCCCCCAACAGCTGTAAGTGCCCCAAATACAATAATTCCTATAAAAATTGTTAAAACCCCTCCAAGAAGCCCAATAACTACTGAAGAGATGAGACCTACTAAAAAACCATTGATAAGTCCATCTACATAGTCCCTACTTCGGCTCACATAAGCAGTTAAAACTCCAGAAACTATTGCTAAGAGCAGTCCCAATATTATAGCAATAACGAATGCAACTGCAAAACCAGAATAATCATATGGTGAATATCCATATGAATATCTACTAACAATTGAGAAAAATAAAATCAATCCCACTATAATCATACTTATTACAAAAAATCCAGTTCCTGCCAGGACTCCTAACCAGTTTATTCTTTCAAATAAATCTTTTGGCTCACTAAAATCTTTATTAATTTTTCCTTTTTTAGATGCCCTGCGTGATAATTTCTCTAATTCATTGGATTCTTCAAAATTTTTAATATTACTAACAGCTTTACCGCCTTTCACCTCAATTAATCTTCCACCACAACTAGAACAAAACATGCCATTTTCATTTTCCTTCATGCAGTTTGAACAGATGAACTTAGGCTTATCATTTTTTTCCGGCTCTTGAATAACTTGTTCAGTACAACTCAGCTTACCTCCACATTGACAGCCGTTAAAATCATCTAAAGATTCCCCTTCTTCAAGCTCGTAGTATCCGCCACATTTTTCACAGATTACATAACCCATAAAATCACCTTGTTTAAATGCTCGAGTCATCATTCTGTATTGAAATGATTCACAATTCTAAAAAAATTCCTTAAATCAGATATATGATGAGTGCTTTCTAACATAAACAGCGATTAAACCTCCAGCAGCTGTTATAGCACCTCCATAAATCGTACTTGTTATTAGTACCATTAATCCAGATATAATTCCAGCACCAATATTTATTTGCCCATAGAATCCTGAAAATAACAGCCCAACGGTCAGAGAAAGTATTCCAAAAAGAATTCCTATTATAACTCCGACCATACCTCCAGTTACTATGCCAGTTACATAATCTCTTGTTGTGATATTATATACTGCCCAAAAACCAGATGCTATTGGTATAAGAGCAGAAATTAAACCAAAAAGCTTTGCTATACCACTAATAACAAAGAATAATGAAGCTGCATTTACATCTTGCATTACAATAATATGGGTACCATATCCTAACAGTCCCCCCGCCATGGTAATAACTATGCTAACTATAATATAGAATATAATTCCAGCGGTAACTCCATTCCATTGAATTCTTTCAAAAAGGTTCATTGATGAACTTTCAGTTAAAACATGTCTATAGTCATGCCTCTTATTAGGATTTGTTTTAAATTTATTTGTGTAATAAGGATTTACTCTAATTTTACTGCCGCATTTAGAGCAGGTTAGTCCTTTTTCTTGTTCATGCCCACACACATTACATTTAATAACATTTTTCATTTTTCTCTCTCTTTTCGAATAGGTTCACATAACCAAGAGCACCCTTGCAATTACAGGATTCAAAGCCCTTAAAAACTATGTTTTTTTGGGGGGGGAGGTCCCAAAATCGAAGATTTTGAGGATCCTCAGAAGATTCCACTTCCGCAAGTTCGTAGTATCCCCTCATTTTTTACAAATTACATAGCTAATAAAATCACTATTAATGATATCTCATTAAAATATTTTATTATTGGATATCACTAACAAATAAAAACAATTATTCAAAATAAGAGGTAAATTTTAATAATTTTTAAACTATTATTTCTAAAAAAAATTAAAATTAAAAACCCTCGAAAATCCCTCAAAATTCTCAAAAACCATAGGTTTTTGCTGGTCAAAATTGAAATTTCGACAGATTTTCGAGGATTTTGAGCGAAATAAAGATAATTAACTTAATTATCCAAAATTACACAACAAAACCTTTTAAATAAGTACTTGTGGCTTCATTTATTTTTACATTAACAAAAGTACCAATTTCACCGTTTTCTATAACTACAGGTTTGTAGGAATCTGTTCTTCCAATGTACCCGCCCTTACTACCTTTTTCTGTGATTAAAATTTCATGAATTTTGCCAATTTCTGCAAGGTTGTTCTGGTAAAGTATCTTAGATTTAAGATCATTCAATGCTCTAGACCGCTGTTTCATAATTTTATGATCTATTTCAGGCAGTGAAGATGATATAGCCATCGGTCTATGTCTATATTTAGAAATATGGATGAAATTTGGCNNAGTTTCTGTTGGATAGCCCACTATTATATCTGTAGCTATGGAAATCTCAGGTATTTTCTTCCTGATTTCTGATACTATTCCTTTATATTGTGCTACTGTATGACCACGACCCATATGCATCAATACAGAGTCGCTGCCACTTTGGATAGGAATATGCATGAATTTATAGACATTTCTGTGCATGAAAGCTTTGATTAATATATTTAAATTTCCCATCATGCTCTTTGGGTGCATCATTCCAACTCTCAACCTGAAATCACCGGGAATTGTAGTAATCTCATTTATAAGTTCAGCTAGTTTCTTTCCAGTATCCATCCCATATGCTGCGGTATCTTGGGCTGTAAGTTGAATTTCAACGCATCCATCCGCTACTGCGATTTCAATCTCTTTTTTTATGTCTTCAACTGGATAGCTCTGGAGTTTTCCCCGTGCAAACCTTGTACAGCAGTAAGTGCATCTCCCAACACATCCCTCGCATATTTGAGATATATGTACAAAGGGATCAAAGCGTATCTTTGGAAGGCCTGCTTTTATTTCATCACCATGACCAACCATTCTTGATACTTCACCATTCATGCATGATTTTACAACATCTAGAGTTGATTTAATTTGACGCGGCCCAATCCACCCAGCAGCAGGTGCAGCTTTTTTGAGTTTATCCTGATCAATTTCAACCATACATCCCGAAATTATTAATTTTTTATCTGGAAACTGCTCTTGAATTTTTTTAATCCTGTTTATAACCTTTTGTTCTGTTGGCTGCTTAACATAACATGTGTTAACTATTATAACGTCTGCATCTTCCATATTTGGAACTATCTGGGCATTGTCTTCCTGCAAAAGCCCTGCCATTATCTGTGAATCGCCCTGATTAAATGTACAACCAAATGTATCAATGTAAACTTTCATTTTATCGAACCTGATCTTATGTAAAAATACAAATTGAATATGTGATCTAATCTAAAATTAGCTATTATTTAGATATATTATTTTAACTAAAAATTATCTGGATAATATAATCTCTAAAAGTAATTTACTTAACCTATTTTTCAGGCCAGCCATATTTCCCAATCATAGGAACAAATGCAACTCCACCCAGTGATTTTTCTTTGAATTTAGTTTCTGATTTCTTAACAATGCATATAAGGTCCTGGAAATAAGATTGCTCCCCAACTGGAACTAATAGCCTTCCCCCAACTTTAAGCTGTTCTTTAAGTGGTTCAGGAACATATGGAGCACTAGCTGTTCCATAAATTCGATCGTATGGTGCTTCTTTTTCATATCCAAGTGTTCCATCGCCGACTATCACCGTTACATTTTCATCGTAGCCAGTTCTTCTAAGGTTCTCTTCAGCCAGTTTTGAAAGATATTCTATCCGTTCTATACTGTAAACATGGCCTTTTTTATCCATAGATTCGGAGATAACGGCTGCATTGTATCCAAAACCAGTTCCAATCTCTAAAACTTTCATACCCTCTTCAAGTTGAAGTTTTTCACATATCATTGCTACCATATGCGGTGCCGAGATTGTTTGACCCTTTCCTATTGGAAGAGGTTGATCATTGTAAGCATAATACCTATTTTCCTCTGGTAAAAATTCTTCTCTTGGAACTTTTTCCATAGCCTGTCTTACATTTTCGGATTTTATGTATCCATATTCTGAAAGCTTTTTAACCAATTCTTTTCTTTCATCTAACATTTATACCACTAATGTTAACTTATGAAACTTCAAGAAATCCAAGTCAACAAAAACTATCAAAATCTAGGGTGATAAGCTACGTTTCTGGGCATCAAAAACTTTAAAAATCCTTTAAAATTTGTAGTATTGAGAACACATTGTGAAATTAGTTTATTCATCCAGTTCATTTTCGTTCTCTGATTTAATCACTTTAATTTTAGAAGTTAAATCATATGCAGGTCTTTTTTGTTCCTCAAAAGGTCTTCCATAAACTCTTTTAGTTACAGATGCCTTTGCAAAACCTTTTCTAACTTTTCTTTCAATAGTTTTTAATGAATTTATTCTAAAAATTATATTTCCAAGTTTGACTATATCTCCAACAGTAAATTCAAAATCCCTATCAACTTCAACCTTTTTTGAAATAACTCTGCCTCCGAAATCCACAGAAATTCCAACTCTTGAAGGTATGTCCATTGAAGATGCCCATATAGTTTCTATATCAGATACCGGGCTTCTATAAACTCTTGCACTAGTTTTTATTTCAATCGAGTTTACTGCAACTTCTTTTCCATCGAGGTCTAAAATATCATCTACCATCAGTACTTCGTCAGGATAAAGTTTTACGAATGCTTTTTTAGATTTTTCGAACTCACTTATAACTATTCGGACATCTACTGGTTTTTCTCGTATTATAGTTTCCTTATAAATATTACCGCATTCTTCACACTTTAAAAGAAGCTCTTTTGAATGTTTACCTTTTGATTTTAAGATTTCATATGATTCAGATTCGCATACAGGACATTTCATTTACTTTCCTCAAAATTTTAATAAATTTATAATTAACACTATGTAATCTATTCCGTATATACTAAAAATAAAATTGTAGTTACACAAAACCTTATTCTTCTTTGAGTTTAAGGTAATGGTTAACTAATCCGCCGTCTTTTAAAATATCAAGCATAAATTTTTTAAACGGCTCAATTTCAAATGTTTCATTGGTTGACTTGTTTTCTATAATGCGGTCTTCGCNNACTTCCATGTCTATTTTTAAAATATCTCCTTTTTCAGCATTTATATCAGCCACGATAACAGGTAATCCAATATTTATCGCGTTCCTGTAAAAAATTCTTGCAAATGATTTTGCAACTATTGCTGAAACACCGGCATGTTTTATGGCTACTGGAGCTTGTTCTCTCGATGAACCACACCCAAAGTTCCAGTCAGCAACTATAATATCTCCTTTTTGAACACTACTTGAAAAATCAGGATCTACTCCTTCCATCACATGAGCTGCCAGATCATCCAGGCTGAAAGTTCTCAGGTACCTTCCAGGGATTATCACGTCAGTATCTATATTATCTCCAAATTTCCAGACTTTTCCTTCTATTTTTTCATCCATATGAATCAACAATTAGTTTTTATTTGAGAGTAGCGCCGCTATTTTTGGCTTCAGTAACAATGACTTTTCCACCAATCTCGTTCATAGTACTCTGAGCTACTTTTGATATATCTTTTGTGTTTGTATCAGTTATGGCATAAATAGTTGGACCAAATGAACTCATCCCAACCCCTGCTGCACCTGCATCTCTCAGATTTTGAGTTATTTCTCCAATTATATGATCTTGAAACCCAACTTCTATTTTTTTAAACCCAATATCTTGGATTTCATTAACTGCAGAGCCGAAAGAATCTAAATCTTTCTCTGCTACTGAAGGCATCATTTTCATTAATATCAAATGAGATAACTTCTGTACCTCTTCTAGTTTAATTGGGCAACACCCTTGAAAAATATTTACTTCATTTTGACCTGATGCTCCCGCAGGGACATTTGGAATTGCAAGTACTACCTTCCAATCCTCAGGAAAATCATATCTTGCTATTAAAGGCGCAGGATGTGCATTAGATGCTGATGATGGTAAAAAATCAGGCTTTTCATCCACCTTGTGCCCTCCATCAATGATGAATCCTCCCTGATCAAAGGCTCTGACTCCAATACCTGAAGTCCCGCCTCTTCCAACAATTCTTGCTATTTGCCATGCATCCATATCATGATCATTGAGGTTTAATGCAAGTTTAGCCACTGCAAGGGACAGTTGAGTACCTGATCCAAGCCCAGAATGTGCAGGATAAGCTGTTTTAACCTCAAATTTAAATCCGGAGTCAATTTTAAGGAAATCAGTTATTTTCTTAACTGTATTTTCGATTTTTCTCCCATAATCCATCATTATTTTTTCAGTTAATTTTTGAGATTCCTTAAAAACTATATCGATACCTTCATCCTGAGGTTTTGCTTCAAGAATAAGTTTTGGTTTTTTGATGGTGAGTCCAACACCACCATCAATTCTTCCGATAGTTCCATTAAGGTCTATTAAAGTCATATGTAGCCTTGATGGAGTTTCTATAATCATTTGAATGACCTGCTATTGATTTATTCAGACTTTCAAAGAAATGGTACTTTGTACTGTTTTTGTTTATATTTTTTGTTAAATTATTAATGGTTGATCTACCTTGTTTAATCGCGTATATTATAGTTTTTCTGATTCCAGAACAAGTCTCCAAAAAAGAATTAAAAATAGTTATTTTAATTCCAAGTAACAATTTAACTCAATTTAAGTTTTATTTGAAGGCAAATCTGTTTTCCCTTCTAATTTTCCACCAGTTATATTTCCTTTCTTAAATGGTATCGCAAATTTCTTCTCTATTTCTTCCCTATGAATAGCGTTCATAGAGCAGAATGGTATTATTCTTCCATCTGGGACTGCATAGTGTATTACACATCTTTTTACCCTATCCTGATCGAAATTCCATGGATCCATGAAGTGCATGCATCCAATAAGCAGTGTTTTGTGGTGAAAATCTCCAAGGGCACTGTAAGATCTTTCCTTAAATACTGAAGTCAATATTTTCTTCATATCAACTGATTCTGGTGCTTTTGAAGTGTCTATAGTTTTTGGAAGTCCGACTGTTGCCCTCGCTATCGTTTTAGCTTTTCCAGTTAATCCACCGTCTTTTATGTCTTCAGCACTTTTTGAAAGTAATTCAAAGAATTTATCCACGTCCACAAATTGTGTAATTGGGATAATCTCGTCATCATCAATGAAAACATATGTAGCAGCACCACAATGAGGGTGACATGTGAATATAACCTGTTCTTCACCTTCAATAGCTTCTATAAACTCTGAAATTGGAGTAACACATGATGCGGGATGGAAATCTTCCACTTTAATTTGGGAGTCGGTTTGTTTTTCCACTAGTTTTTCAAAATCAGGGATTGTAATACGCTGTTCTTCTACTTCATCTGAAGGTGTTCTTCCTGCAAAGGATACCGGCTGGAAGTTCACTCCCCGTATTATATCAATATTCTCAACTGCAAATTTTATTATATCACCAATCTGGTGATCATTTATCCCTTTTATAATTGTAGGAACCAGCACTATACCTAAATTCACTGCTCTACAGTTTTCTATTGCTTTAAGTTTAGTTGAAAGTAGGTCTTTGTTCCTTATCTTAACGTATGGTTCTTCTGTTACTCCATCAAATTGGAGATAAACAGTGTTTAGATCAGCTTCCTTAAGTTCTCTTGCGAGTTCAGGATTTCTTGCAAGCCTCAAACCATTCGTAGCGATCTGAGTATGTCTAAATCCTTCTTCTTTTGCAAGCTTAATCAAGTCTACCAGATCCTTTCTTACTGTTGGTTCTCCACCAGCATACTGAATTGCAGGTGCTGGAACTGGCTTATTTGACCTTAAATTCTGAAGCATTTTCCTTATTTCTTCGTAAGTTGGTTCATATAAACGATTTGAAACTGCAGCATTTGCAAAACATACAGGGCATTTTAAGTTACACCTGTTTGTTACATCAATAAGACCCAAAATAGTTTGACTTTCATGATCGGAACATATTCCACAATTTAAGGGGCATTCCATTTCAGATGAAGTTTGAGGATTAATTATCCCATTACCTTTGTGATCACTCTCTGAAGCTTTTAGGTAGAGTTCATCACTACCCCAATAAGTACTATCAAAAATACCATGCTCTTTGCATTCTTTTCTTATCATAATTTTGTCACTGTCTTCATAAACTTCAGCATCTACCACTGAAAGACATTGAGGACATAGACTTTTGGTTTTCTTTATAACCATCATCTCACCATAGATATATTTATAAATAACATAATTATTATCTTGCTTTAAAACAGGAGGTAAACCATGGATGCAAGTGTTATCAGTGTTTTAGTTTTATCAGCATATGTAATATACTTTATGTTACCGGCATACCTTGCAAATGTTTCAGCATTAGTCTTCGGAGGCGGTAAACCACTGGATTTCGGCCGTAATTTTCGTGACGGTCGTCGTATTATAGGCAATGGAGTAACTTGGAAAGGAACTATTATTGGAACTTTAATTGGAACTTTTATAGGGATCATTCAAGGATCTGTATCTGCGTATTATGGAAATATTTTTAGCTTAATACCCGGAATTATGATAATCCAGGGACCTATACCAACAAGTATAATACAAGGCGCCCTTATAGGACTCTTCTTAGGAGGAGGCGCTTTAATCGGTGATGCAGTAGGAAGCTTTATAAAAAGAAGAATTGGAATCGAAAGAGGAAAAGCTGCGCCATTTCTAGATCAGCTTGATTTTGTTATTGGTGCACTGGTATTTGCTTCGCTTATAGTTTTTATACCATTGAACATGATTATAATTATACTTATTATAAGTATCGTTTTACATCTTCTAACCAACATAATTGCATATTTAATTGGTATGAAAGACGTTTGGTACTAAAACCAAGCTCAAATCTCATAAATTGTGCAAATTTATAAACCATACCTTAAATCCCTTTTTTTACATTTTTTTTACAAAGAAATAATTATTTTATGACAAATTTAATTTCACTCTTTGATATAAGTTAATTTTCAAGTANNTTTCAGGTATTACTAATATGGTTAAATCATAGCCATAATTGAAAAAATTAAATTTATTAAGGATTAATTACAATATAATATAATATACAATGTCTATTCAACAATAGGATTATTGAAACTGATTCAATCATTTAAAACAAGAATTAAAATTCAGTTTATACAAGGATCTTGAGGCACACGATGAAACCTGTTAACATATTACTGGTTGAAGACAACCCTGCAGACATTAGATGGACAGTAGAAATTTTTAAAGAGTATCATGTACCCAGTGAAATACATGCTGTTAAAGACGGCACAGCNNCCAGTGAAATACACGCTGTTAAAGACGGGACAGAAGCATTAAATTTTTTTTATAAAAAAGAAAAAGATAATTTTCATCTAGATATTATAATATTAGACCTGTATCTACCCATTATAAATGGGCATAAAGTACTTAAAAAAATTAAAAATGATAAAAATTTAAATTCAATACCTGTTGTAATTCTTACAGCTTCAAATTCACCTGAAGATGCTAAAATTGCTTATAAAAACCATGTAGACTGCTATATCTCAAAACCTCTCGACTTTAGAGGATTAATGAAAATTATACAGCGTACTGGAAAATTCGGACTTACAGCAGCGACATTACCCGGATGCATTGAAATGCCGGGCAAATAGTATTCTAAGTTTCAAAACACT
>DADN01000036.1:11224-13292 GCA_002509665.1 Methanobacterium sp. UBA8 | reverse complement strand
TCTTTTTATAGTTTACAAATTTCCAGTAAACGAATATACGACGGGAAATCATTGCCCCTACTGCCATAATAAGGAACATAGCTGTCAAAAGGTTTAAATCTATAAGTCTCATGCTGCTAACTGCACTTTTTCCATATACCCTAACTACAATAATTGCAGCCCATAGAAGCACTGCAATAAGAGAACCCTTCATTATCATAGAGCCATCTTCATCCATCTTAACTTCCATAAACCTAGATATTAAAAAGCCCATTAATACCCCCATTAAAAGGCCAACAAATATAACAGCCACGTTGAAAACGCTATACATTTCAACATAAATCATGGGAATTGTAATTATAGACAAAATTACAGGCATAATTATTAATTTCCTTAATTTAATTTTCCTTTCACGTAACTGCAGCATAATAATCAGCAGAATTATGATAAGAAAAGAAGGACTGGCCATAAAATTACTATCTGGTACTATCACTGTCATTGAATATCACTCATTATTGATTTATTTCAAAGTATATAAAATTACATACTACCAAAAATAATAATAAAAAAG
Organism: Methanobacterium sp. UBA8; assembly: GCA_002509665.1. Lineage (GTDB taxonomy): Archaea > Methanobacteriota > Methanobacteria > Methanobacteriales > Methanobacteriaceae > Methanobacterium_D. The sequence continues at coordinate 12,742 of DADN01000036.1, read as the reverse complement.
AGGCATTATATGTCACTAAATGACAGGTTCAGCATTGTAGCTGGATGCATATTTTTAGTTATTTTTATATATGCATTGTACATTAAAAGTTATTTATATGCCCTTGGATGGCTTATACTAAGTGCAGCGCTGCTTTTAGAAGTATATACTCCTAGAAAAATTGGAAACAGGGAAATTTTAATTATTATAAATGTAGCATTACCTTTCATAGCCCTTGGAATATTCATCTATACTTTGATTTATGGGTAGCTTGTTGTTTAGTTTTTAAGATTCCTTGATTTTAATGTAAAAAGATAAATTTAGAAAGATTTGAGTAATATTCGATATGGAAAAAGGTTAATTTTCCATTTAAAAATTTATATCGACTTATAAGCTGAATCAATCAGACCATAAGTTACATTATAAGCTTCATTATAACTTAACCATTCTGGAATCTCATAAACAAATACNNTGATGTCCGCTGGCTGCTAAAGGTTTTGTAAATATCTCAGTAGATGTTCCTTTATGCTTTGGATTAGTGTCTGAAGGGAGATATTTTAATCCCGGCAGGATACTATCAACTTTTTCTGCAAGTGTCATTGATTTATTATCCATTAAGGGAGTTGCAATATAAAATCCATCACCATAACCCTTTTTATGGTCATGACATATAATTACAAGATCATAATCTGATTTTGCAACATCGGGAAGGATATAATCTGCAGCAAGTCCTTGTCCTTTGTTTCTACCTGCAGTATAATAATCAAAGTTTTCCTGCACTGCAATAGTGTAATGTACGATTTCCACATTGTGTGACTTAGCATAATCTTTTACTACGGCATTTGATGCATTTATTGAAAGTGTTTCCCTAGGATGTATGCCGGTAACAACTGCTACTTTAACCATTTTTTGAGAAGATTTGCCTGTAATATTTGCCAATTTAGAACTTAAAGTTTCATTTGGCATGTATACATCTTTTATAACGTATCCTCTGCTGTCTGAGCCCAAAGTAGTATGTTTAGTGGAACTAGCTGTATTTAAGGATGCAGCTATTACTGTGATAACAATTGCACATAAAGCAATTATAACTATCTTTTTTTTAATCATTGAATTCACCATAGAAATCTCTTGAAATTTTTGTCAACTCTGATCTTTGAATAGTTAGAGGTTTATTAACTGTCTAAACAAGATTTGATCTAACCATATAAAAACTTTTATAAAAGTTCTTAAGAATAAAAAGTGAATATGTCTAAGCCGCTTAAATTGACTTAAAACATGCATCAATTAACCTATTAGAATTAGAGTACACACTAGAATTATCTAACCATTCTGGAATCTCATAAACGAAAACAGGGGTCCCAGTAGCTACGATTGGGTCGTCTACTGTGGTAATTGATGTACTTTGAGCTTTTGAATCCGCATCTCTTTGATAGTAATTAAAATCCGGTAGCAAATTATGTACTGCTTCTGCTAGATTTATGGATTGTGAGTCCATTGTAGGTGTAGCAATGTAATAGCTGTCATTACCATAGCCCTTTT
>DADN01000036.1:324-11147 GCA_002509665.1 Methanobacterium sp. UBA8 | reverse complement strand
TACAATTTTAACCTTATGAGAGTTAGCATAATTCTTTATAACTTCAGGCACAACCATTTTAGCTGAAATTTCCCTCGGATGCATCCCCGTTACAATTGCTATCTTCTTATTCGATGCTCCAGAAGGAGAATACACCGTTTTAGTGACAAATCCATTGTTATCTGAACCTAAAGTAGTATGTTTAGTGGAACTAGCTGTATTTAAAGATCCACCCATAATTGCGATAATAAAGACAACTATGCCAAGTATAACTAAAGCTTTTTTCATCATTATATTTTCCTGTGAAAGCATATCGTCCAAAATAAAAAGTAAATGTATTTAATTCTTTAAATTGAATTAAAACACGCATCAATTAGCCTATTGGAGTTAGTAAATACACTAGAATTACTTAACCATTCTGGAATCTCATAAACAAATACAGGAGTTCCTGTATTTACAATTGGAGTGTCAACCTGAGTAATTGATGAACTTTGAGCTTTTGAATCCGTGTTTCTCTGATAATAATTAAAATCAGGTAAGAGACTGCTCACTTTTTCTGCAAGATTTACTGATTGTGAATCCATTGTTGGAGTAGCAATATAATATCCACTACCATAGCCTTTTTCATGGTCATGAACTATTATTACCAGGCTGTAATTTGATTTTGCAACATCTGGGACCACATATTCAGCAACCAAACTTTGACCGTTGTAACGACCAGTTGTAAAATCCTTCGGGCTGTCAGTAACGGTTACCTTATAATTTACAATTTCAACATTGTGTGTAAGCGCATATAATTTAATAACTTCCGGTACAACTGTTTTAGCAGAATTTTCCCTCGGATGCATCCCAGTTATAACTGCTATTTTAGGTGCTGATGCACTGTAATGTGCATATACGTCTTTAGTGACATATCCTTTGCTATTTGAACCTAAAGTAGAATGATCGCTGGAATTATACAACATAAATGCTGCTGCGGCTATTATACCCACCATTAAAATGAGTATTATGAACATCTTCTTAATCATTAAATCACTACGCTTTCCGTTTATATTCTTAATTTAAAAGGTTTAGTCTCAGTTTAAAACTTATTATAATTTGCTGTTATCAAATTCAAAGATAGTCTTAATTTAATAAAAAAAATTTGAATTAAATTAAATCTTTTAAAAAATATCCCGCATCATCAGCGCAGTACCAACTGCTGGGGCAACAACACATTCATCCTTTTTAAGTATTACATCCATGCCTATTGATTCAAGCCCGGCTACTTCTGCTGCTTTTGCACCAACTATGTCCATGCCAAGACCGGTTGTTACAACTTTGGTGAGATTTTCCCTTTCTGAAACTTCTAAAAGTGCTTCAGCGACTTTTTCGACCTGTTTTTTGTAGATATGTGCTGCAATCTTTTCTATGTCAGATTCACTCAGCATATCCATATCTCCACAAACAACCCTTGAAATCCTTCTCATACACTCCTCTTTTGATTTTCCTGCTCCATCAGAAGTACTGCAGCTGTAATCTTCTTCAGTTATATTTCCAAGTACTGTGTGAATATCAGCAGTAGCTGCGAAAAGTTCTGAAGATACCCTCACAGTTTCATCATCTAAAGGTACTTTATCCACTATTGCGGCTAAATTTGTCCGTAGAGTTGCACTGTATACCAGTTCTCCTGTTTTTAATCTTTCAAGGTCAGATCTACCTTTAGCACATTCTGATCCATTCTTAATTGGAATGATATCTGTTGTTGTGCTTCCCGTATCTATCATTATACAATTTTCTTCTATTTCCGCTGCTATTTTAGATGTTGCAATCCAGTTTGCTGCGGCAACTTCATCAGGCCTTTCAACAAGTTCTTCAAAACTTAAAACACCATTTATTCCAATAAAACCTACAGGAACAGAAAAGGATTCCTTAGATTTTTTTGCAATGTCAATTACTCCTTCCCTCTTTGTATTATAGGCATCCACAAGTTCTGCAGTCATACATATGCCCACAGCATCTATGTCATTTAAATCATCGCCAAGTAAGCGTAAAAGGGCATCACCAAGTTCATTATTTTTTAACCACATTGGAAAATATTCAAAATCTGTTTTAATTCCAGTTATATTACCCTGATCGTCAAAGTCAACCACTGCCAGGTCTGTATTTGCTCCACCTATGTCAAATCCTGCAATTTTCATAAAGATCACTCGACTGTTTTAATTATTCATTAGTATTGCCAATTTCAACAATATTTAAATTTAAAAATATTTTTAATCAAGTTTAATGATTTTTCTTAAAACTTTTAAATGCATTTAATTAAACTCCCATCATTTTTAATCAGCACTCATGCTGCTTTCTCAAACTTTAAGACACCATCTTTTTTACAAAATGACATCGTTCCACTTAAATTAATTTTTATAGGTAATTTACCATATATAGAATCCAAAATAGCATCACCAAGATTAAAATTTAAAATGCGCCTTAAGGCCACATAAGGAGTTGTAATCCTTGAATTTATCTCAACCAGATGCACTTCCTTTCCCAGAATCACGTCAACACCCACATAACCTTTAAGGCCATCCATTGATTCTACAGCTCTTTTTGCTACTTCCTTTGCTTCATCTTCAAGTTCATGAATTAAAGGAACTTTTCCCCCATTGTAATTTATTCCATCATCTGTAAAATGAATATCTTGAAGATTTAAGCTTAACGGGACCGCTTCCCTGCCATTGCTTATCAAACTTACACTGGCTGAAATTCCTTCTATAAAGTTTTGAATTATAAAATAGGGAAGATTAGTCTCAATTAAAGAGGCTGCTTTTTTCATTTCATCATTTGAGCTTACAATATGTACCCCAGAACATGAAACTCCATCAGCAGGTTTTAAAATCCGTTTATTATTAAATTGTGTATAACTGTCTATTTCATTAAAAAATACTTTTTCAGTCTCGATAATGGGTACTTTGCCCTTAAGAGACTCATACATCCTGAATTTGTCCGAACATGTCATTACTGCATCCGAACTTGATCCTATAACCTCAACGCCTTTTTTTTCTATGAAATTCACTATATCATATAAAACAAAATCTTCTTCAGGAGCTATTACAAGACAGGAGTCATAATTTGATATATTTTCATCCAACCAATCCATTAACTCCCCTTCAAGTTTAACTGGATTACAATAATTATTACGAGAAATAGACTGGTCCAAAGATATAAGATAATCTACATCTCTATCTTTAAAATCCTCTAAAAATCCATCAAGCATTGCCTGTCCTTCAGACCATAAAGAGGGATCGTCAATTCCCATAGCTGTGATATATTCAAGAACAAGTATTTTCAAATAATCAACTCCAGAAAAAGTTTAAAGCCGTCCAATTCCTTTAAAGATAACGCCTTCCCTTTTAAATTCATCAGGGTTCAAGATAGGCCTTGTACAAACAAATATTTTATTTTCGATCATATCAGGTGTAATTGACTTATACTCATCATGATCAGTTATGAGCACAACGCAGTCACACTTCAAAACCTCTTCCATACTTACAGGCTTTGCACCAAAGTATTTTATTAAATCACTGGAAGTATGTGGGTCATGGGCGTGCACATCAAAGCCTTCCTCAAGCAGAAGTTCTATCAATGGTTTGGCTGGTGTTTCTCTTGCATCAGCTACATTTCCTTTGTATGCAACACCCAGTATACCTACTTTAGAACCTTTGATTTGTTTTCCAGCATCATTCAATGTGTTAACTACAATTTCGGCGACATGTCCCGGCATTCCATCATTTATAGCCCTTGCATTTTTTATCAAAGTAGATTCTATTCCTTCTTGTTCAGCTATTTCCACGATGAAGTATGGATCAATAGATAAACAATGTCCACCGACACCAGGACCTGGAGTATGAATATCGACTCGAGGGTGATGGTTTGCAGCAGCTATAGCTTCTATTGCATCAATGCCAAGTTTTTCACAGACCTTTGCAAGTTCATTGGACAGCGCTATATTGGTATCTCGGTATGTATTTTCCATTAATTTGACCATTTCTGCAGTTATCAAATCATTGACCTTTATTATTTTACCCTTTGTAATGTGTTCATAAAGAGAAACAGCTGTATCTGCACTTTTTTCGTTGATTCCACCAATTACTCTTGCATTATGGGTCATTTCATAAATAGTGTTATTTGGAAGTGCCCTTTCAGGAGTATATGCTACTCCAAAGTCTTTCCCTGCTTTTAATCCCCTTTCTTCGAGTATTGGAATTACAACGTTTTCACAGGTTTTTGGGGGTGTAGTACTTTCTATTATAACAAGGTCATCTTTATTTAAAGCTTTTGAAATGGTTTTACATGCTGATTCTACAGCTGATAAATCTGATTTTTTAAATTCATCCACAGGTGTTGGGACAATTACTATTTTGATTCTTGAATCCTTAGAAGCTGTGATTCCATCATCAGTTGCAGATAGTTTACCACTTTCAACTGCTTTCCTCACAAGTTCATCAAGTCCAGGCTCCATAATTGGAGTTTTACCTTTATTTACATATTCTATCGTTCTTTTGTTTATGTCAACTCCTGTAACCTGCAAACCACTGTTTGCAAAAAGGGCTGCAGTTGGAAGCCCAATGTGACCAAGACCAAAAACTGTAATCTTTGAATTTTCGAGAATCATTGTTTCTATCCCTTTCAGTTAATATGAAATATTGATAACAAATATTTAATTAATTTCGAAATTTAATTATTCAATATTAATAACTGTCTCAATCAATTAAAACTTATCCAATTTAAAAGAGAAAATTGGCTCTGTAGAAATTATCATATAATTATGAAATTATTCTTAAATTTTTCGCAGTTATATCTAAACATTATACCTGAACCACCCAACATTATCTAATGTTTTCAATGTGTTTTCAAAATCAATGATTTTTCTGGGTTAGTGAAATCGTAGATTTTATAAAACCGTCGAAAAATTGAAAATTTTTCAGGTTTTTCTAAAGAGCAAATAAATTAAGCTACCTCAATAAATTTGAAGTATTGACAAATAATTACTTATCAATACTAGACTAATTTTCAAAATATAACAACTAATCTGCTTTAAAACTATCGATTAATGCAGTTTTACCATTTAAGTTAAGATCACCATAGGGAAATCTAGCATTACCCTCTTCAAAGACCATTTTTACTATTGAATCTTCTTTATTTTCAAATTCCAATACGGATATATCTTCTTTGATTTCAAGAAGTTTACGGGTCCTGTTTTTCATTATATCTTCAGGTACAGTTATTTTAAGCCCGCCTGCATCGTATAGATCTAAAATTGCATCAAGAATTCCTTCTGAAGAATTCCCAGTACCATACGGATTTTCAGCTTTGCTCATTTTGCCATAAAGATCATCGTTATTTAAGATTTCTTTAACTGTACTTGTTATTTTATCTTTTTCTGCCCCAACGAGGATATTTCCCCCAGCTTTAACTGTTTCAGGGCGTTCAGTGTTATATCTTAAAGTCATGCAAGGTACATTTAATGTAATTGCCTCTTCCTGTAATCCCCCAGAATCAGTCATGATAAATTTAGATTTTGAAAGAAGAAGTAAGAAATCAAGATAGCCTACAGGCTTTATAAGTTCAATATGATCCGCATTTTCCAATTTATCAAACATGTCAAATTCTTTAAGTGTTTTAACTGTTCTTGGATGTACTGGAAAGACAACTGTTACATCATCTAATTCTAACAGCGCATCTATAATATTTTGAAGCCTTTCTTTGTTATCAACGTTTTCTGCCCTGTGCATGGTAAGGGTGAGAATATCTCCATCAAAATCAAATTTAGGTTTTTGTTCTGACTTTTGCGCAATTTTAAGGTTTCTAATACACGTATCAACAATAGTATTTCCAGTTACAAAAATATCTTTAGGACTAATATCTTCAAAAAGCAGGTTAATTGCTGATTCCTCAGTTGGCACGAAATAAAGTTTGGAACATACATCCGCAACTTCTCTGTTTATTTCTTCAGGCATAGATTTATCATAAGACCTTAAACCTGCTTCAACATGCCCTATTGGAATATGGAGCTTGGATGCCACAAGTGCTCCAGCAAGTACTGCATTAGTATCTCCCTGAACAAGAACTATGTCTGGTTTTTCTGCAACTAAAACTTCTTCAATACCGTTCATCATTGTCGCTGTTTGCTTTCCATGGGATCCTGAGCCAACCCCTATGTTAAAATCAGGTTTTCTTAATTCTAAATCGATGAAAAACTGGTCAGACATCTCATGGTCGTAGTGCTGTCCAGTATGGATTAAAATATAATCGATGTTTCGTTTTTCTATTTCATCGATTACAGGGGCCATTTTTATTATCTCTGGCCGTGTCCCAATAATGACTGCAATCTTCATAATGCACATTTAATAGTTCAAGCTTAATAAATTTAATTCTTTGAAATTATTCAATGTTACAACGAAAACTTCATTTTATTAAGCTTTATTATATAAACCAATGCATATAGCTTACTTTTATGCAATAGTACCCTATTCAATTACTCATTTTTAAAAATTTGAAATATTAAAGTATAAATATAACTCAAATTAATTAATTTATTATGATTCAATAAGAGAACAGTATAAAATGAGCTATTTAGTTTGTAATAAATGCGGAAGCTACTATGAGCTTCAAGAAGGAGAAAATCCTGAAGAATTTAACCTCACATGTGAATGTGGAGGTAAACTACAATATAAAAAATCAATTAAATCAGATAATTCTAACTGGGAGATTGATCTTAAAGCATTATTAGTTGGACTTACAATTACTTACTTTCTGGCAGTTTTATCTTATATAAGCCACCAGTATTACTTTCTAAATTATTTTGTGCCTTTAGTGGGTGGTTTTTTAACTTCGTATATAGCAAGCGGCAGTGGAAAAAAAAGAGTTTTTAATTCATTTATTGTAATAATTATTGCCAGTATAAGTGTTTTCCTTTTATTTATTCATTTAAATGGTTATTCACAATTCATTAATGATTTTGGGATGTTATATATCATAAATATAATAATGATGAGTTTATTACCTTTTATATTACCTTTCATTATTATAGGTACATTTAGTGGATATGTAGCCGTAATAATCAAAGATATGTCCTATAAAACTAATAAAAGAACCCTTTCGAAAGTTAATACGGAACCTCCCATAATATCTAAAGATAATAAAGAAACCCCATATAAAGAATCCTATTATAAAGAAAGAAAAAAATTAAATCCTTTACTCAAAATTTTAATTATTATTGTAGGCGGAATTTTAATTTCTAATATTCTCATTATTCCTGCAATGTTATTTTTATTTGCTGGATTAGAGTATGCCGGTCCTTCTGGAGGATCTTACTTTTTTGCTATTTTCTTCGGTATTTGTACTGCAATTATTTTAGGTCTTTTATGGTTTTTATTTAGAAAAAAGTGATTTATTTATAGGTCACAATAAGGATGTTAGTGATATTTTTACATAGAAGACAAAGATGAGTAGAAAAGGACAAAGAATTATTAGACAATAGTTAAGCAAAAAGAGAATGTAAGCGCGAAAAAACAATTTAAACCAGTCCAATTACAGCAGGAATAATTATAACGATTGTTTCATTATTTTATTTTTTAATTGGTGTTGTGATACTTCTTATGGCCAGTAGGTAGGAAAAAAGAACTTATTGGACTTTGAAACTGTTTAAAATAAGATTAAAATTTTGTTTTTCTTTATCAAAGTCACTATCTGGGGCTTGGAGAAGGAAACTATACATTTTCCCATTTTTTACGAAACTTATTCATTCATATCTCATATTTTTATTATTGCCATTATTGTTATCTTTACAGGTTACTNNTTATAGTCCCATTTGGAACTATAAATTGATTCATTGCTAGGGCATTATATAAACCCGAAGCCCTGATCATTAACATAAATTGTCCTGGACATCGCAGGGAAGTCCAGGATCATTAATTAAAAACATTCTTTGGTTTGAAGCTATTTTTCTGTTGGATAACTGAAACCTATTTTTTTAGAGGCCCAGAACCATAAAATAACCAGGAATACTATACCAAAAGCCAATCCTAACAAACCGCTCTCAGGGCTAAATATGTTAGTCATTTTAATTCCCAAAATACCTATAGTACTGCCGAAACCAAATAGAATATAAACTAATGTATTCCAGAGAGCATGGGAGAATGATGATACAATTATAGAACCTGAAATGTACCGTAAGAGCCCAAAGGTAAGCCCCCCAATAATCCCTCCAGTAATGTATATAGGAAGCATACTCATTGTGAACGATGTGCTCAGGAAGAATAAAGGTAAATGCCATGAAGCAAATGCTAACGCCGTGAGTAAGAGAATCAATTTAGGATTTATCTTGCCCCGTTCCAGTATTCCAAAAAGCCACCCTCTGAAAAATCCTTCTTCAGTGGCAAATGCTAATATAAGTGTATACAGGAAAAGATAAGCAATTTTTCCAGCTGTCCCATCAAAGTATTGAATTCCATTAATATTCCCAGTTGCCAATGCAATGACAATAATCACTGCACAAATACTTACTGGATACAAAATAGCCCACACATAATCTCTTAAACTTCCAAACTCCAAACCCAACTCTTTACCATTCATTTTAGTCCAATAGGCTAAAACTAAAATTATAGGGAATATTACAAACGCTTGAAGTTGTTCATTATTAAATATTACTGGTGTAAGTACACTAAAAATCATCACCAAAACATATCCAATTAAACCCGTTTTGTAAACGTTTTTCATTTTTGACACCTCTAAAATTATATTTAAATATTTGTGAAAGACAAAAAAACAAGAGTAACCTCTCAAATAATCACTCCGATTTACAAAAAAATTCATCTTCAACAAAACATACAATGGTACTCCCAGAATTATTACTAGAAAAAATGGCATTTTCGTGAAATAATTGAGATTTATTTCAAATAAATCCATTGCCATTATTTTATATTTACTTATTCCATCCAAAAAGACTTATTTTTATTTATACAAGTTTTTTAAAAGGTTTCTATTCTGGAATTCCATTTATTACCTGCAAATTCTAATTATCCATAAGTCGATAAAATTAAATTTAATTTTAATAATGTCATAATTTGCTATTATAAAAAAATAGAAAATATTATAGTACCTATTCCTAAATAAATTAATATTCTGTTTTAATAAGCTAATCCAAATGTAATATTTACATAATTGCTTAATAAAAATTTTAATAATAATTATTAAAAATGACACGGTTGAATATAATATTTAAATTAAATAAAAAACCATAATAGTGGGAATTTTTTTAATTGTATCTTTATTTTAAGTTTTAATAGCAGTAGACATATTTTGAACAAAATGAATTTAAAATGAGCTAACCTAACATTTTTATTTTTTATAATTATTAAAAATTAATTTTTCAATATCCATAATCAAGATTTAAAAAATATAATTAAGATCATAACTTATTTGATTAGTTTCATACATATTCAATTATACTGTAATTTAAATCAAAAGGGGGAGATATTAATGAAAAAAAGTGCAAATAATATGAAAAGTAAGGTTATGAATACAATAGCCACATTAGTAACGACCGCATTTGGATTAATTGCTGCTTTAGCATGGAATGATGCTATAAAGGCCATAATAGCAGAATTTTTCAAAACAGGGAATGGAGTTACAGGATTACTCATTTATGCAGTTTTAATAACAATAATTGCAGTAATTGCAACACTCCTGATCGCAAGAGCAATACCTGCTGAACCTACAGTACAGAATGTAAGAATCGTAGAAGATACAACTGAAAAATAAACTATCTTTTTTTCTTTTAACTGTATTAAATTAAAATAATTCAATAACTATAAATGAACTTAATCACCATTTGACGGCCTTCTTCTTTGAGCCCTGTATTCATCTATCATTTTTAAGAGCTGTCTTTTCTCTTCTTTATTCCGCCGGGTTTCGACACGAGTTTTCCATTTTTCAATCTCATGATCCAAAATATCTTTATCTATAACTGCAAATTCATCGATTATTTCAAGATCAACTTTGCCTGCATTCAGTACTGACACCATATTCTTTTCAAATTCTTCTTCAGCAGGGTGCGACATTTTATCCATGACTATAACGGCTCTTATGCCCATATTAATCAACATCGAAGCTGTTTGAGATCCCCCACCTTCAGAGCTTGATAAAAGAACCACATCTCCTTTTTTAATAGTCCAGTAATCCACAGCCTCTTTGATTTTCTCGCGGGTGAATGATTCAATGATCTTTACAGGGACTGCTTTTTCAGACAGCTCCATCACCCTTATTTCTTTCATGGAACGCAAATTCTCTTCAAGTTTTTCTCTAAGTGCCCTTTCTTGAGTATATTTCTCTTGAATCCCTTTTATAAGGGATACTTTAGAAGATATTTCTTTTTTACGCAGAATGTCCTTTGAATACTCATAATGCAGTTTTTCTATTTTATCTTCAAGTTTGGAAGTCTTCTTTTTGTAACGTCTAACATCCTTTTTAAGGAGCTTATTTTTCTTCTTCAAATGGCTTATCTGCCTTTCTTGAGACTTTATTTTTTGTTTAAGTTTTATGGCGACTTCTTCAATGCCTTTGAGCTTTTCTTCATCTATAGATTCAATTTCATTTTCCATTTCTTCAATCTGAACTTCCAGGTCATCCTTACCTTCAGGAATCTTTAAAACATCGTCTATTGCAGAAGCGATGGGGCGGTCCCTGATAACCATGCTTTTGACTTCATCCACTTCTTCAGGAGTTAAACCCAATTTTTCGGTACGCCTCTCAATCTGCTGAAGCTTTTTTTGGTAATGCTTGTATGTTTTAATCGCAGCAGCCAGTGC
>DADN01000036.1:0-242 GCA_002509665.1 Methanobacterium sp. UBA8 | reverse complement strand
CATTTTTGGAGCCGGATAAACATCAGTTGCAATTAAAACTGCTTTTCCATGACCTATAATATATTTTATTACCTCAGCTCTAGCCATTTCCTTGCAGCTTTTGGTGGAGATCACATTTCCAGAGAGATCTAAAATAGCTATTCCCACGGTTAATCCAGGATCAAAACCTACAATAAGCCACTTTTGCCTCTGCGAGGTGGATTTAGAATCTAAAAATAAGTTAGAGTTTTCAATTTCCTCAG
>DADN01000313.1:3000-3926 GCA_002509665.1 Methanobacterium sp. UBA8 | reverse complement strand
GGCAGTAACCCTAAACTCAGTGGTACCACCGTAAAACTGGTTACCATCAATATACCACATCTGCACTTGGTAACCTGGTTCGGGTTGAGCATGAAGATAAACAAAACTGGATTTTTCTACTATAATTTCTCCTTCTGGGCTGATTTTACCATTATCCCCCGCACTTATTGACACCTGACAAGTCATACCATTCACCCCATTATGAATATGAGTATTAATAATTAAAATTATGAATGTTATAAATTTTTCCTGTCATTGATGGTTACTAATAGTATTTCGATACAATATGAATATTCTGATATTTTACTAATTTCTATAATACTCTCTATAATAATTTAGTTAAATTTGATAATCTGGTTAAAATGTTAAAAACTGGTTTCAAATCTAAAAATCATTGAAGTAGTACCTGTGATTTGATTGATGTGATGGTTGCAGATTCAATAGGTTCACCTCTTAACTTTAAGAATCCTTGAAGTTTACTGCCAGAAAATGGTATGGCTATGGATGATAGCACCATTGGGATCATGACATGGGGACTGATGATATCAGACAGGCACTTTTGCCGGTTTAAATATTATGGAGAAAAGTTATGGAGAAAGGAATTTCCATCAATTAAGATCAGTTTAAACCTTAGATTAGTTAAACTCTATCTGTGCTGTACAATCTGGAAAAATTTACAGAAAAATAGGGGATTGTTACGGTAGAATAGTTATTTGAAAGCTGAATTTAGATACTGGCCTCTAAATTATTATTTATTCTAAATCAGGGATTAATTATCAATTCAATTTAATTATGAATCGATTATGATAACATAATAATATTTTTGATCTAAAAATAAAAATAATTAATGAAAAAAATAAAACAATGGTTTTATAATCCTTTTTATTAAATTACTGGAGGAATCCAGTAATGTTTCAGTTCAGGTC
>DADN01000313.1:0-2820 GCA_002509665.1 Methanobacterium sp. UBA8 | reverse complement strand
GTTTCTTTAAGATCTTCCATTGGGTCGTTCCGGTTTTTAACGGTCCTGTTAGGGGGAATACTGGTTGAAGGAATTTCAGTTTGAATGTTTCCTGTTTGAACGCTGGTTGCAGGTGTATCAGCTTTATACTCATAGATATTTGTACCGCATTCTGTGCAGAATTTGGTTCCAGGTTCAATACTAGCATTACATTTAGGACAATTGCTGATAGGTTCTGTTTTAGTCCCGCACTCAGTGCAGAACTTGTCCTCTGGTGTCAGTTCCGCATTACACTGGGGGCAGTTAACTGCAGTTTGAACACTTTCAGTTTTTGGGATTGTGTTTTCCAAAGGTTCCTTTGGATTTTTTTCAACCTTTGAGGATGTTTCTTCAAAGTTAGATGGCGTTTTTTCTTCCACTGTAGGTGTTTCGCCCACTGGTTTACCACACTCGGTACAGAATTTCGATCCGGGTTGAATTTGAGCATTACATGCACTACAAACTTCTAGTGAATTTTCCATAATTAAATCCCCTCATTTATTCTATATTCTAGTTAAATTAAACTAATATATCTTTAAACTACCAAGTATCTTAAATATTAGATTTCTTTTAATATTAATTAGATTTGTTCAANNTTAAATTTTTTAATTTAACTATAATCTACTGAGTATTACTTAATTGAGCATGTTACCCTTAATACGTATTGATCCTACCACAACATTCATGGCAGGTTCTACCTGGGAATAATAGTTATCTACCAGTACTTCACTGGAACTTATAATATAAGTCTGATTATCTTTTGAAAAAACCACCAGCGAGGATATGTAGTCTGGACCCACCATGAGAGAGTCATTTTGTGCAGTATTTTTATAAACCAGTTTTTCTCCCTGCTGACCATCAACCTTCACAGATTCTCTTTTAATCACCTGAAAACTGGGATACTTCACAGGATAATTATTGATATACCATTCTATAATCTTTGAAGTATCACTGTCACTGCTTTGTATGGAAATTATGCTACTGGATGAATTTAAGGGTTTTAAACTAACAATAGCATCACTGGAGTTTGAATTATCCACAGTCCAGTTTTCGGGAATTTTAAAACTTAAAATACTGTTTTCATAATCTCCTTCCAGGGAGGTACAACCTGAAATAACAACCATGAATAATGAAATCACCAGCATCATAATTAAAATAATTTTTTCCGAAGACATAAGATTTTCCTTGATTGGATTATTTTTCCTGATTGAATTAATTCAAATCCCTTTATTATAAAATCATTTTCATATCCAATCTCTTTTTACATAACCAATCTTTTTTTATGTTTTTTCAATTTTATATCTGTTCATTTTATTTTCATGATTAAAATTATTAAGTGGGGTAATGTGTGGTAAGTTTAAGATTTACTTCTAGAAAAAATCAGGATAATAACTAAATTGCTGTATTTGACTAAAAAATGATGAATATTTGAAACTTTAAAACAAATAAATAAAACTAGATAAAACATTTTAAAAAATTGATAAAACATCCTCCGTGAATGTTAATGGTGGGGGTTGTCAGTTTAAAAAAAGTAGTTTAAGTATGGAATATTAGGTTTGATAACCATATTTCTATTTAATCCCTAAACATCAATTCTAATTGATTATCTTATTTAGCAGGATTTATTAGAACAGTTACTGGTTTTTTACTGTGAGAATTTCCTTTAAGTACCAGATAGAATGATCTGTTCTCTTTAATTCTTTCTAATCTCAATGGACTTAGTAGAGTATGGAAAGATTCACCAACATCCTTCAGTTCTATTCCTTTATTTTTTAGTAAGGGCATGATATATTTATTTAAAACAGTCTGCTGCTGCTTCCCAAGTAACTGGGGTTGTAAAGTCATTTTATAAGGTATAGTATGTATTTGAGATTCAATTATATGTTCATTCATGCATTAAGCCTCCAAAATTTAAAATAAATTTGTTCCGAATATAAAGTAATTATAAAACAAATTAAATAATTCAAATAATCTCCTAAAACACCTATTTTTTAAAAAACGGAAACATTTTAATAACAACCTGCATATGGAGAAAATGAAAGATAATTTATTTCATATTCTAATCTATGGGTCGATGTGGTTAATTAAACCTTCGTTTATATAATACAGGATTAAAACAACCACATTTTTAAAATAATAAATTGCACTGTAATTGATTTTAATAATTAAATATTGTTATATGAGTATACCAAACCTTATTTGGGGTTTAATAATTTTTTTAGTATGAAATTCCACTTTTAAAATTGTTTAAAAATATCCATCGGTGAACCGTATTCTCACCCAGTCTTCTCCCCTACTGGTTAAATACCCACCCAGTGCAACAAGGTACAGTAAAACAGGGAAAACTATGAACCGTTCCGCACCCCCGATACTTAGATAATTGATGAGTGGGTTACCTATTCCCCATATTAGACCACAAATGATAATGCTTAGGGCTGTGAAACCTACTACCATGGACACAATTACCATGGGAATGTTTAAACCGAGGCGGTACGAAAATATAACTGCTAAACTCCCAAAAATGAATGTTAAACTGGTAAAGAATATATGGGGACTGCCGGTGTAACTGGGAAAGATTCCTATGCCTATTGCACATAAAGAGGATATGGCAAGACATGCGGAGAAAAGCCTGCACCCTCCACTTTTTAATATTAAATAAACACTGGTTAGGGTTAAAACTCCCAGAAGTATCACACTGCTGTTGAAGATGATGGCTGAAGGCTCCACTGGAGGAACAGTACCTGCCAGGTGGCTGAGGGTGTTGGTGGTTGTGTATCCTGGAAACTGGGTTTCTGCCAGGTT
>DADN01000284.1 GCA_002509665.1 Methanobacterium sp. UBA8 | reverse complement strand
GCTCCTCCAGGGTTCAAATCCCTGTCCCGGCGCTCAAAAAATCTTTGATTTTTTGGCGCCACAAAAACGAAGTTTTTGTGAGCGTGACTCAACTTATTTTTCTAAACTTATTTTAAATTAATAATTATATTAACTAAAAATTTTAATTCTTGTTAACTAACCTAAAAATAAGATCTAAATTTTCTAAAAAATATTTTCTTGAAAACAAATCAAAAATTTGGACTTTTTAGAAAAAAAATTTTTGCAAAGTTTACCAAATTCATACATAGAGGGACATATCAACTGTTTGAACAACTGGAACATTGCAATTAAGGATAATTAAATGAATACATGGACTCAAATTATGATAAGGAACTAGTGAAGAACAGTTTATATTGATTCACAAAGGACAAAAATAGATGAATTTCTTGAAAAGTTCAAAACTGAATAAAATTTTCATTTAATCAAAAAAAATCTTGAAAAATAATTAAAAGATTTAGTAACACATTCTCAAAATCCACATATACCTAAAAACTTAATTTTAATCTATATTCTTGAAACCTAAAAATTTAGAGCAATACCTCATTTTGATTTAGTGAGTTTATTCCTGTAGTAATTAGAATATACTGCTCCTAAAGGATTATGTGCAAGTACTCTATCCTTCACAACCAGAGTAGTTACAGGTGCTTTTGAATGTTCAGTAAATAACATATCATGACCAATGCAAAGACCAATTATAATATTAAGATCTGTTTTTTTCTTGTTTAGAAATGATGCTTGGCCAAAGGGGTTACACATAGTCTCATGACCTGTTTTATCAATCTTATCTAAATCAAATTCAGTTTTATCAATTCCGCACATTTTACAACATGCAGAATATACCTTAAAATGTTCTTTAAAGATGGAATATATTTCTCTGGATTCTTTTTCTAAACCAACACAAAAAGCCAGCCCTATTTTTTTATAATTCATCTTTTCTCCAAAAAGAATTATTTCCTCTATACGTGTTTTCTTCATATAATATTCTGCTTCAATAGAAGCAGCAGTTTTCATTAAAGAAATTTCACGTTCTCCATAAAGTGATTTCATTTCTTCTGTAAGTTTAAAGCAGTCTTTTCCAGTTAAACATTCTTTTTCCAGGCATGCTGCACAATTCAATATATAACCTCCTATCTATGCATTCATTATATATCAGAGTTCATTGTACTGATCTTTCCTATGAGCGATACATCATTTATGAAAAATAATAAATTACAAAAAGAAACGTTTTAATTCCTGTGCAATTGGCTCAGGCTTGCCGTAATCTTGTGCCGAGTCATGGTTAAGTCCCTTAAGTTCAATGAGATTAGAATGAGGTAGTAATTCATTTAATGCATCCAAACTCTCTTTTAATAAAGATTGAGTCTTGCTTCCTTCAAGCAATAACACTTTTGCAGACACATTTTTGTAGTCTTCAAGTGTCCCTTCAGTTTTTTCCACGAGATGCAGCTCATCATCCAATGTGGGGATAAGTTCCTGATACGATACATCATCCCCTTTAACAGTCTTGACGTTCATCCATAATATAAGTTTAACAAGCGGTACCAGTACCAAATCAGGTATTGGCTTAACAAAATTAACAGAATCCTTTGTTAATTCAACCGTTGCTTTGGCCACTTTACCTTCCGCCATATTCTTGTCTAAATGCTGAATAGTGGCTTTAAACTGCTCTAGTTCAGGTTGTCCAACAAAAACAAGAGGCTCATAAGCAGCGACTTTACGAATGGAATGATTAGAAATAGCAGCATGCAGTGCAAAAAGCGCGCCGTCTGCCGTTCCAAAGATATAATGTGAACCTGTCTTTTTAAGTAGGGCATCAAGATCTTCATCTTCCCTTTCTAAACTGTAATTTGCACCTATCGGCCCACTCATTCCCCGGCCGCGGCGGTCTGGAATATATACTGTAAACTCATCTGATAATAATGTACCGAGCTTCATAAGGTGTTGTGACGCATTTACACCACCATGAAGGAGAATAATCCCAGGACCACTTCCCATTTGCCTGTATCCAATTTTGGTACCGTCTTTTGAAGTTGCAAAACCTTTTGTATATTGCTGATTTTTAATACTCATGATAAATCCCCTTTTTACATTATCCCTGTAGATTATAACGTTTACTTTTTTATACAAAATTGAATTCCTTTGTATATTATAAGAATTACAACTCTTATAAAATTACATTATTTAAACTGTCGATATAATGCACCATATCCCACAGTAAGCGTCAAAGATAAAAAAAAAGAAAAATATGGATAATTTAGAGAAGCTAATATAAAAAATAAAAAGATTTTAAGTTTACTTTTACATATAAAAGATTTTAAAACTATTAAACAATGAAAACCTTAAAAAGAGAATATGAACAAAATCTATTCTTTAAAAAGAAGCTTTTTAAGCTCATTTACATTTAACTCAATTAAAGGCTTTGCCTCTGGTTCAGCAAGTATTTTAAACTGTTCTAATTTAGTTTCCAGATATAAATTATGCAGTATATTCTGAAGTTCATGAACAGGCATTTCTATGATTCTCTTTATTGTTTGAAGCTCTTCATCGCTTAATTTGTCCGTATAATCTGTTATTCGGACTTCAAACTCATCTACAGCATTTATATTTAAAGTAATGTATTTCGTTAGGGCATATGTGGGCATATGCTCAACTGCACGCAGTGCCTTCCAAACATCTTTCTCATTAAGCTTTAGTCCTAATGTATCATTCAAATATTTTGTCGCCTTTGCTGCCCGTTCAGTGCTGCCTCCACCGTAAACCCTAGATGCAAGGAATGCACTTATCAAAATTGCAAGGAACACAAATAGTTGATTCTGTGAAATGGACGAAAGAGGATATCCTAATGCATAAAATATAATAACTGTTAGTAAAACGCTTCCTACTATGAATGTTAAAACAGCCAGGATAGCTGCGATTGTTTTATTTTTGATCAATGACTTCACCATGTACTTATCATTTCGCCGCATATTTATAGTTTAAATCAGATTTTATTCATTGACTTTTTTCAGTGTTTGGTAGATGACAGGTTCCAAATAAGATAAGATATATGTTAACGTGCAGTAAACATGAAAAAGTCAGGAAATGCTCAAAAACCAGATATTTTTCAGTATAATCTAATTCACTCCCCATTTACGCCACATTTCATTCAACCTTCAAACTGACAATATACTCATAGTTTTCTGGAGCGTTCCTCTTTGCGTTTTCATCAGATATAATCTGGACCTTTTTGCCGAAGTGTTCCAGCGCGGCATGTAAATGGTAAATTGCAATTCCCATACTTATAACGTTGTATTTTTTAACTTTAGGTGCCTTATGTTCTTTTACGGCGTATGGTTTAGAACCATAAGCATGGATCATATTTTCATCGCCTGTAAAAAACCACGGCTGGCTGTTACCTGCAGAAGGGGCAAGACGAGCAGCTTCTACTATTTTATCTGCACCTTTAACTGTGCTTATCTCATTTAGAAGTTTTCTTTTAAAGTCTGAAGCGCCACTTCTGTGCAATTCATCTGGTTTTGATTTTTTAGGTTTTCCAAATGACATTACAATTACAAATTCCAGATCTGAATTTTTCAGCACGTCTTCATTGGGCATTGGAGAACCCTGCCAGCAGCTGCCTATATCATTTCCAGATAAGAAAAGATCCATCTGCTGCAGCATATAACCTGCATTGACCAGATAATCTCCTTTAGGCTCTGAAAATATTACTATGTAATGAGGTGCCTGTTTCTTCTTCGTTTCAATTTGCTCTAACGGTATAATTTTCACTTCAGTTTTGATGTTATCATACATAGGTTTTAAGCTCTGTATGTGATTTGAAATTTCTTCTAAAGTTTTTTCATCAAGGGGAGTTTGATCATATTTTTTAACTGACCTTCTTTTAAATATAGTATCATAATAATCAGTTATTTTCATTATTTAGCCTCCAAAATTTTTTGTAAAAAAAATTGGGATTCATAAAATCTCGAAGAGATTTTCTTCAACCTCCAAAATCTCTGATTTTTGGGATTCATAAAATCTCGAAGAGATTTTATTCAACCTCTCCAAATCATTTAGGATTAATTTTTATTACTAAATTTAATATTATTAATATGTACGACACGGAATATAATTATGAAGATCACGGCCCATTCAAATAATAGACGATAAATGCGTAAGTTTGTATTATTACTTTTAATTACGCTTCAAATATATCATTTATCAATCAAAAGTGCCTATTTTACACAATATTCAATTTAATACAATTATTTAGATAAATTGAACAATAGAATATTGAAAAAATAAATTGAATTAATTTTTTTCATTTTAGAGTGAATAACTATTTATATTGATAAATATGTTATAAAAAACAATAATATTTTGAATATTTAAAGAGGAGACATATACATGAAGGAGAATAGCCATAAACGGGTTTTAAGAATATTTATATTATCTTTATTATTCATAACTATAGTTTTTATTACTGTGGGTCCCTCTTTTGCGTCAGATAACAATTCAAGTAATACAACAGAACATAATTCTACAAATAAGACCATTACTGAGTTAAAAAAGAATAGTACACTTCCAGATCCAACTAATACACGAACTGGAGTGCATTATACCAGCCTTCAAGCAGCCATAAATGATGCTGAGAGTTGGGATACCATAACAGCAGAAGCAGGGACTTACTATGAGAACCTGGTAATAACCAAACATATTTATCTCATAGGGGCAGGTAAAGATACCACCATTATAAACGGGCAGCAGCTGAATAGTGTGATCACCATCACTCCAGGTGTCGTTGTCACCATAACTGGGTTCACCATAACAAATGGAAAAGCGCAAGCCGGTGGGGGAATCTTCAACAACGGAGGTACTTTAACCCTACAAAATTCGACTGTTGCTGGAAACAAAGTATTTTCAGATACAACTACTATTTTTGGCGCCGGAATTTACAATCGCGGGAGTTTAACTCTGCAGAATTCCCAGGTCAGCGGAAACACCATGTTAAGTCTTGATAGCAGGGGCGGGGGAGTCTACAACGACGGCGGCAGTTTAATGTTACAGAACTCCCAAATTACAGGAAACACACTGCATGCAGCTTATTCATTTTTTTGTGCAGGCGCTGGTATCTACAATGAAGGTAATGTGACCTCACTAAATTCACAGATCACTGGAAACAGCTTATCTGCATCTGAAGGCTTTTTTCAGTCAGGCGGGGGAATCTACAATCTCGGCAGTGTTTATTCTGATTACATTAGCAGTATAAATGGAAATACTCCAGACCAGGTTAACGGTAATTCCATCATAATAGTTCCATGTGTTAATTTACGGACATGGACACTTTATTTCACTATTCAAGACGCTATAAATAATGCTCTAGACGGCGATACTATATCAGTAGCTCCAGGGACATATTACGAAAATCTAGTAGTAAACAGAAATATCAACATTATAGGGGCCGGTAAAGACATAACAATTATAGATGGACAGCAGAAAGACAGCGTAATCATCATCAATCCAGATATAATTGCCACTATAATTGGATTTACAATCAGGAACGGGAACGCTGAACGCGGTGGGGGCATTTTCGTTAACGGCGCTACCTTAACCTTACAAAATTCAACTGTTACTGGAAACACAGCCACTTACGGCGGAGGAATCTGGAACGGTTATACTTTAACCTTAATTAATTCTCAAGTTACCGGAAACACCTACGGCTGGCTTGGTGGTGGAATTTGCAATTGCGGAAGTGGTTTGGTTATAATTAATTCACAGATCTCTGGAAACCGCAAGTCAGGTAATGATTGCAGGGGTGGTGGAATCTACAACTACTACGGTGCTATTGGAAAGTTGCAAAATTCAACCATTACCGGAAACACTGCAGTTTATGGTGGTGGAGTTTACAATGACAGCTGGTTCTATGCTGACAGCTTCAGCCGTATATCTGGAAATAATCCAAACGATGTTGCGGGTAACCCCATTACAACTAGTTTATCCACAGCAGAAGGAATTCCAGATAATAACGTTTCAGCAGCAACCACAACCAGTTCAAATATAAAAACAATAGGAATGCATGAAACAGGGATACCTATCACTGGCCTACTATTTGCTGTTTTAATGGTTTTAGGCAGCCTAAGTATCAGGAGAAGGTAATTAATCTCTATTTTTTCTAATTTTTTATTTAAAATGTATTGAAATATACAATAAATAATTACCCCGTTAAAAATGGACTTAGAAATTTTCAACTACAATTAAATGGCTGAAAATCATATACTTTTTATGAGAGTATAATGATACGCATATAAAATAAAATTCAGGTTTACACTAAAATTCACCGATAAAACGGGAAAATAGGAATGATTCAATGAAAAAGATAGAGAGCAAGTTTCAACTGATAATCGGCGTGTTTTTCTTAGCATATTCTGCTTACCCTCTTTTAGCTCAATCACCCATTATACCATACATATTTTTCGCCCCAATTGGTATATGGAACATTATAGATGGGATATTCCAGAGAAAAGGTTATCAAAACAGGTCTTATCATCCAGGTATGTGGATTGCTATGGTACTCTGGGGCATAATTATAGCCTATATCTACCTGTTCCAACCAGTTTATGCAAAAGATCCGATCTTCTATATTTACATTATACCATTCATAGCCATATTAGCCCTGGCTATTTATGAACGGCAAAGGATGAAAAAATATCAAAAAGCAATAGAACCTTATGAGAACGCCATAAAAGCAAACCCTAAGGATACTACTGCATGGAACAATAAAGGGGCCACCATAGCCAAATTTAAAGCATATCCTGCAGCGATCCAGTGCTTTAATAAAGCAATCGAAATAAACCCAAAAGAAGCTGCAGCACTGTACAATATCGGAGTTGTCCTTATGGAACTGGGAAATCTTCAGGAAGCATTAAAATATTATAATGTAGCCCAGGATTTGGATCCCGGATTTAAAAATGCCAAAAAAGCAGGCGATATGATTTTAGAACTGTAATTACATTTTTAAATGTAATTTATGTTATTTATATTATAATGAACTTAATAAAAACAATTTTAACTCTTTTTAAATTTTGATGAAGTTTAATTTTCAGATTTTTTTTGGAACTTGTACCAACAATAGTAAAAATTTTTGACCAAAATTATTTTTGATCGCTATAACATAATTAAATAAAAAGTAATGGAAAAAGAAACTTTAGGCATGCTATTTTAACAATTAAGAGGAAATAAAATGAGAACTGTTGTCTATATTGCAACAAGTCTTGACGGGTTCATTGCCCGACCAGATGGAGATATAGAATGGCTTATCAATATTCCCAATCCAGATAACAGCGACTTTGGGTACGGCGAGTTTATAGCTGGAATTGATGGGATCTTAATGGGCCGAAACACCTATGAAACAGCTCTAAGTTTCGAGCCATGGCCCTACAATAGGCCAGTATTTGTTTTAAGCAATATTTTAGAGAATGTTCCTCAAGAATTATATGGCAAAGCAGAGATAATTAACGGAGACTTAAAAGACATATTAAAGCGCCTTGAAGCGAAAGGAATCAAAAATTTATACGTCGACGGCGGCAGGACCATTCAATCGTTTTTAAAAGAGGATTTAATTGATGAGATGATAATTACCACCGTACCAATTTTACTAGGCGAGGGTATTCCTTTGTTCGGGCATTTGAACAATGATTTAAAGTTTAAATGCGAAAAAGTTGAGTTTATAAGTGAGTATTTGGTTAAGCATTATTATAGAAGAGATAAGGAAGGATAGAGTAATAAATAATTTTTATTTAAATATAAAAATATTCAATTTTCGTTAATGCGTTATGATTTCTCAATAGGAATACTAAAATAAAACACACTTCCCCCACCGAACTCAGACTCAACCCAAATCCTGCCCCCATGCCTCTCAACAATCTTCTTCGCAACCGAAAGCCCAATTCCAGTCCCCTGATACTCATCTCTTGTATGCAAACGCTGAAAAATAGTAAAAATCCGGTCAAAATACTGTTCTTCTATGCCAATCCCATTATCAGCAATTGAAAATACATATTCATTCTTTTCATGGTCACAGGTGGCAGAAATATGAATTCTTGGAGGTTCATCTTCTTTTCTAAATTTTATAGCGTTTGTAATAAGATTTTGAAACAATAATAAGAGCTGGTTCTTATCGCCAAACACGACTGGAAGTGAATCATGTGTAATTTCAGCACAGGTCCTTTCAATTAAATCATTCAAATTAACAAGTACATTGTTTAGTTTGGATTCCATAGATATGGCCTGGTACATTTCCTGCCTTGTTCCAACTCTTGAGTATTCCAGTAAATCCATGATCATCTGTTTCATCCGCACACTCGCATCTACGATATAGCCCATGAACTCATCAGCATCCTCATCAAGCTTTCCTTTATAACGCCTCTCTATCAACTGAGTGAAACTGGCAATAGTCCTGAGCGGTTCCTGCAGGTCATGGGACGTGACATATGCAAACTGCTGTAATTCCTCATTTGAACGTTTAAGTTCATTTAAAAGCGCGTTAATTTCCTCTTCTGCTTTTTTGTATCCTGTGATTTCTGATGCAACACCTATAATTCGCGATATTTCGCCGGATTCATCCCTGATAAAAAAAGACTGCATCCATACCCATATAATTTTGCCGTCAGGCCTTATTACACGGTATTCAAAACCCTCTTTGGCTTCATCAATGTTATCAAATCCGTTCCAGATCATTTCAACTGTTCGATCCCTGTCTTCAGGGTGTATGGCCTCGATCCATGATTCATTGTTTTCGTATAAGCTCTGGCAGGTGCGGCCCCACACCCACTGGTAAACCGGGCTTACATATATTACTTCACCGGTTTTAGAATCGATGACCCAGAACACTTCACCCATATTCTCTGCTATTTGCCTGAATTTCTCTTCACTTTCTTTCAATGCATTTTCTGTTTTTTTACGCTCAGTGATATCATTACAACTTATTAAAATGTCCGGAAGTGCATTTTCTTTTTTAAGTAATGTAGAATGGACATCGATCCAGTGTACTTTACCATTTCTTTCTACTATCCTTGATTCAAATGGTTTAATCAGTTCTCCTTTTGTCAATTTAGAAATTCTTTCTATATGTGCATGCATTTCGGCTTCAGGTACAAAATCTAACTCTGTAAAGCGTGTCCCAATTAATTTCTCACGAGGCACTCCCGCAAATTCTTCTGTCTTCTTATTAAAATTTTTAACCTTGCCATCTAATCCTAAGAGAACTGTGTAAGTAGGGGCTAATTCAAAAAGAGTTTTATAATTTTTTTGATTTTCTTTTAATGATTCAAAAGTTTCTTTGGGAATAATTACATGGCTCCCTAAATCTATAATAGATTCTGATTTAGAAGATGATTCAAGGAACTCTTTTAAAATATTTTTACTTTCTTTGAGTTCATTTAGAGTTTTTTCAGGTGAATTTTCTCCCATAATTCCAGCCTACACGCTTTTATTTTTCTGCATTTCTTCAACCCAACTAATCCAAAATATTGTGCTATCTTACATAAATTTGTTATGACTTAACTTTAAATCAGAAAAAATAATGAGATAAAAAGAAATTTAAACCATTTATTAACTAAAAACAAATGAGTAATCGATTAAAATAAAAACTGAAGATAAGTATGTATTTTTAATCATTTAGTACAAAACTGAACAAATTAGCTGCATGTAAAAAAGCAAAATTAATTAACATAAACCATAAATACAGGATAAAAAAATCAGTTGAATATAAAATTAAGGATTGATGAAATGGATTGGAAAATTATAGGAATAAGTGCTTTAATTAATGCAGCCATAACCTGCATCTTATCAATGATATCTCTCCCCCTCGCTTTTATAGGTCCAATTATTGGCGGATTTTTAGCATCTTACCCAAGTAAAGGTTTTGAAGACTACGAAGAAATGGATGAAAAGGACGGAGCCGTTGTAGGGGCAATTTCAGGGTTAATTGGCGGTTTAATAATAGCTTTAATATTCGTTCTGGGCTTTGGAAATATAAGCGCCATCGGATTAAAAATAGGGTTGGACAATGTCCTAACTACAGGATATGTTATCCTTCAATTATCCATAATCATAAGCCTGATTTTAGGGCTAGTGGGTGGAGTTATTGGAGTGATTGTCAAAAAATAATTTATAATTCACTTTAATTCATAAACATTTTTTTTCAAATAGCATATTAATGATTTTAGCCCGCATACAGCGGTTATTTCCACTAAAGTAAACCTTCTACTTCTCCAATTAATTTTTTGGTAGATTCAATCATACTCAATGCAATTTTTTCATCATAAATATAGCTGTAATCTGCCATTTCTCGTGCTTTCATAGCAGAGTCAAAATCAGAGAATATACTATCACTTATAACTCCATAATTTACAAATAGGGTTTTAATTGCAAATTTAAGGGCAGAATGACTCTTCTCTTTATAGCCCCTGCTAAAAAGGAGCCCCCTAAAAGCATGGAACATTGAATAATAACTTTGAACTATGGCCCATTTGTAATTTCTTGATTTAATGGAATTTTCTGCAGATTCTAAATCATAGCGGGCTTCTTTAAGCTCTTTTTCAATTAGTTCATAATCGATGCAAATCTGCACTATATTCCCTTTTTTGTATCGATTATAGTTCATTTGAATTCTCCTTTTTTAGTCAAGATTATTTGTTAAACTTAGTTAAATCATTGAAATAATGCCATTTTCAATATTTTATTCTTTTTGAGTCTCACTATCCCTTACACTCACCATCAACAAGATGAATTACAAAATCCATTATATTATTTTATCAGTTGCAGAATAATTTTATTATTTCCTATTAAATACAAATAGAAAGACTTAATTATTAGTTTTTCAGAGATTTCCATCAATTTATACTATAAAATTTAACAAATGAAGCAAAAATAAAATTTTCTTCGTTATAGTACAGTTTAACGAAGCCTGCAAACCCTTTGTGTTTGCATGCTGTACATTTCCTAACCGGAGGAAACGAAGTTTCCTCGGCCACAAAAACACAGTTTTTGTAGGCTATCACAATCTTTGATTGTGATGCCCCAAACGCTTCGCGTTTGAGGGTTCCCAAAAAAATTAAAACCTGTGAAAATTTTCAATTTTCGTGGCCTCCTAACATTATATGTTCGGGGCCGAGGAAATGTAATTTCCCACGGCGTCAAAAATCGTAGATTTTTGACAGATTTTTTTGAGGTTGAGGAAAATCTATGATTTTCCGAACCACAAAATTTTTAAAAAATTTTGAGGATTTTGACAGTCGGATTACCATAATTCACCATACAAAATCAGCCCTCAGCTACCACCAGGCTTTCAAAAAGTAAAAAATAGATCATTCCACTGTTTTCTCTTTTAAATTTTCTTTGTCCAGCTTCTTTTTTATCTTTTCCAACGCTTTTGATAGTTCAAGGCTTGAATTAATATGATCTGCTATAAAATCCGTGATCAGTTCTTCATCATTAATTTCTTCATTTTTAGAATACCCTATAATAGCCAATAGTGATTCCTGCCATGCTTGATATTCCTTCGTAGCTGCAAATTCATTTATCAAGTCTTCATTCCCCACGCGCATCACCTCCATTTGCTTAATTCCAAAATTAGGATTATAATAGATTATATTTTAGCCAAATTTTAGGTGAAAATCCTCTAAAAAATTTTAAAAACATCTTATATTACTCTGATTCTTATTTTTAATAATAATTACTAATTTAGTAATGAATTGAGATAGTACAAAATTTAGAATATCCCTATGGATTGTTAAAAACAACATTCAGTTAACATTTTTCAAATAACAGATATATAATAGCCAGTATAGAGTTGTATCCCCTAAATGATTACTTTTTAACCATTAAAATCCTTGAAAATATTACAACTTTTTATTTTTTCATATAAAACTATGATGGTTAACTATGAAACTAATCTTTATGGAGGTATTTAATGGATATTGGAGCAATTCTTATAGTTGGAGGAGCTATTTTAACACTTCCAGTTATGTATACAATAAGATACGTATTTATAGAGAAAAAACAGGCAGTATAATGATTTTATTAATATATTGATACAAACTTTTAAAAAAGCCGCAGAATTTCTTTTCTATGAAATATTGACACCATTGAAGCCCTCAGCTACCACGCATACTACAGTTAACTCCTAACTCCATTCCATCTGAGGGCTTCATTTTCCATTTTAAAAGGAACTAATTAAACTTATTTAACTTATTCAGCCGGATTTAAATTCAGTTTTAGTCATGGAAATAAATACTATGCAATTATATTAGTTAGAAAACCATAAAAGTCTAAATATAAATAGCATTGACATAGAAAAATGTGTTGATTTTTATGGATATCTTGATTGTTGAGAACGATTCTAGCATTATTTCAGATTTAAAATTAATTTTAGGAAATTTAGGGCATAGTTTAGTTGCTGTAGCTTCAAGTGGAGATGAAGCTGTCAAAAAAGCAGGAGATTTAAATCCTGATCTAATTCTAATTGATATAAAGATAAAAGGTGAAATGAGCGGCGTGGAAGCTGCAGGCAAAATAAACGACCTTTATAAAATTCCAGTTATATTCCTGACTATTTTTATTAAAAACTGCCTGATTAAATCATTCGGGCTACCAGAAGATGCTATTGTTTTAAGTAAACCTGTAAAACAGGAACACTTAGAATATGGCATTTCAAGAGCCGTTTCAGAGAAGAAATAGATATTCAAAGCCGAAAAAGTAATATTTTTATTTTATAGACAACATAGTATGACCTGATGAAACTTCAAATTTACGCAACTGATGATTGCCCCAAATGTATGGTGTTTAGAAAGAATCTAAAAGAAGCAGTAAAAGAGCTGAATTTAGATGATGAAATAGAAAGAATTGATTTAGAACATGCTATAAAGATAAATATAACCAGCTGCCCCTCATTAATTATAAACGATGAAATAAAATCTATGGGAACGCTGTTATCAGTTGAAGAATTAAAAACCATATTAAAAGAGGATATGTAAAATTCAACTAATTATTGCCATTTTGTGCATCATAAATAGCAGCCTGCGCCCAGGTCAACCACAGTCATATCATAGGTTTTCATGAGTTCATTTCCCCATTCAATGATTAATTAATAAAAGAACTGTTTTTAATTGAATTAATAATTAACTAAATGAATATATCACGCCATTTTACAATTAACACGCATAAGAAGTCATCATACATTTTTTAAAGCTATAACTGTTATTTTTATAATTTGCGAAATAGAACTAACATTCCCCCTACACTAAAAGTAATAATATTAAGTTATATAATAATAAATGAATATCTTTGAGGAAATAACATGAAATTTCAAAGGGGAAGCATATTCAGACCAGAAAAAGAATATTATAAAGCAGCTGGAATTTTATTATTAATAGGTTGTTTACAATTTTTTTTAGCGGTTAATCTAGCTGAAACACAGTTTCCAGGTTACAGTGTTGCTAAAAACACATTAAGTGATTTGGGAGGTACATTACCCCCTGTAGAACCATCTGCCATGATTTTCAACCTCAGCGTTATTATCCTGGGAATTTTGGTGCTTGCAGCCGTTTATTTAATTCTTAAAAGTGGAGGATGCCGCCTATTTTCATCCTGCCTCGCTATTGCAGCCATAGGTGCTTTAGGGGTGGGTCTATTCCCCTCTTATACTGGAAGTGCCCATGTATTCTTTTCCGTGATTGTATTCCTGTTTGGAAGTTTAGCTGTTATTTTTTCCTATAGATTGGGGTTAAACATTCCCATGGTTGTAGTGTCTTTAGTAACAGGCTTATTTTCTCTCATATTAATTTTATCATTCGCTGTGAGTTACGGAAATAACCTTTTTGCAACATATCTAGGTTTAGGTGGTGCAGAAAGGTTCATTGCTTATCCTACTCTTTTATACATTATCGCCCTCGGAGGCTACCTTACATGCAGAGGAAAAGACTGGGTTCGGATAAGGTTCACTGAAGGGTACTGGTAATATCCTTTTTTAGTTATTACACTGATTTAAGAAGTTGAACTAATTAAATGGATAATATACTCTTCAATCTACTACTTTTAGTGATACAACTGTCATTTTTCAGTAAAATAGATGTACAGAAAGTACTCTCGAAACATCGAAAAACGAAAAGTTACAAATTAATAAACTTAAAAAATAAAATAGAATATTTTAAGCGCTGCGATCATGAGATCAAAATTCTATTTGGAAATTTTCTCCTTATCGTGCATCCTTGAGCTCATTCTAGCAGTAAGTATTTTTTTAGCCCTTAAAAGATCTTCATCAGGGTTTTCTGACTTTTCAATTGCATCTTCAACTTCCTTAAGCACTTTGTCAAAGTCTTTACCTCTACTTTTACGCGCCTTTTTTAAAAGGTCCTTAGATCCATAACCTTCTTCAGTATTATTTTGAGCTACCATTTTTTTTATGATCCTGTAAATTTAATTATTCATACTAAATTATATATTTTTAATAATAAGTATTATTTCATATATCCCTTTTTCCATTAAGGATTCTGTTAGTTTGATATGAACAAATAATCTATGGAAAATTAAAAAATTAGAATATAACATTTTATTGGAGTTAACAAATAATTATCTGATATTATTTATCTCTTTTGAGATTCCAATAAAATTATAAAACTATCCAAACCATCCTTACTGGATTCTATTATATCTATTGCAGAATCCAGTTCATCATCTTTAACCTTTTGATCCACCATTAATCTATGAATAATAAATCCAATAATGGATAGTATTGCCATAAAAATCAAGATATAAAAAATTAAAGCTAAGGTATATGGTAAAGTGTCCATGTTATCCATTGTAATAAATGCTAAAATAAAAATTACTAAAAATGCGCAGCTAAAACAGCTTGCAATAATCAAAAGCAATTTTTTATCATCATTTTTATCCCTAAATGCAGAATAAGCAGCTATAGACAAAGAAGCTCCTGCTAAACTAAAAACCAGAAATTCAGGAATTAAAGCAGTGATATCCATTTTTTTACTCCATTTAATCTTTACTTTTGTTTATTAACCACATATAACCTAAACTGTTAAAAATTATCTCTTATTCGTGGTAGCACTGCTGATTTAACACTTCATCTTTAGTTAATGGCTGAGCATACTTCAACATTTCATTAAAAGCATTATCATATATCTTTATTAGTTCAGGATTGCTACTTTTAATACCTACTGATCCTCGGCTTTCATTGTGCCTATGGGGCTTTTCTATATACAAATGACCATTATTAAAAATTATGAAGTGCTTAATAGGCCTTATTGGTAAAATAGAATATTCGACCCTCTTGTATTTATCAAGAAGCGTATAAATTTCAGTTTTGTCCTCACAAAATACTTTAGGACCAGCTATAATTTTTATAAATTTAAATTTATGATTAACAGCGTGTTTAACTATCTCCTGAGTATCTTCGCTGAATTCTCCTACCACTAATTTGAGTTCTAATTCACCTGTAACTTTTCCCTTATTTTTCGCATTTTTAAGTTCCTCAATAAGGTTAAATCTCCAAACTCTCTTTTTAAATCTTTCATCACTATGAAAAAGAATAATTTCATTTCCATACTGTTCATTACCATGAGGATTATGCCTGTAAATTAATTTAATTAAAAGAATAACCATACAAAATGCAAATAAACTGATTAATGTTAAAATTAGGGGATAATTAAACTGAATTTTTGACATCCTCCATCAAATATCACAAAATGTGATATATTTTACACTTGAAGTGTATGTATAATCTTACTAATAAATCCTCCGAAATGTATCCATACATATAAAAACAAAATTAATTTTAGATTTCATTTTACTGTTCAAGAAGCTAAATCCCTGAAAAAAAGATATTCAAATTAAAAATGTCTGATTTTAAAAAATATAATGCATAAGTATTAACTTATTTAAACCAAATAAGTAGTTAACATTTGTAATATCAAAAATTAAGATAAACTGAATCATGGAGACCAAAAAATGAGGAATAGACCAATTCATGTATCTGAAGAATCCCGAACTTCAACCATACATTATTTGGCAGGGTTACCCATTCTTATGTTTATAATTATCATTACAATACTAGCATTGTTTCATAATGAGGCGGTTTGGAGCCCTCATTTTCTAATTCCAGCGTTAAATATCACATTTTTGTCATTTATCCTGTTTTTTGTATCAGTTCTAGCGGCACGAAGCTATCTTATTGAAAGATCGGCTACATTGTTACTTCTTGGATGTGGAACATTAACTTTAAGTCTTGGAGCATTCCTTGGAGTATTTTCGCTTTTAGGCAATAATATTAACTCCACCATCTCTATTTATAATACTGCAGCATGCCTTTCAGGAAGTTTCCATCTTGCAAGTGTTATCTTCAGCTTAAGACGGCGCTCAGTAAAACCGAAATCTGGTTGGCTTTATCTATTATTTTCTTATTTTACAGTTCTTCTCGCAATTGGCATCTTAGCACTCTTAATTAAGGATCAACTCTGGCCAGTTTACTTTATACAGGGTTCAGGGGACACCCTATTTGGATCAATCGTCATATATATTACAATTACAATATTTGCTATTTCTTCAATCTTACTTATGGCCAATAAAGCTAAAAACGGGGTTAATTTTAAGTACTGGTATGGTCTTGGCCTTGGATTGATTGCAGTGGGTCTTTTTGGAGTATCAATTCAAATGAGCTTAGGAGATTCATTAAACTGGGTAGGTCGTATTTCTCAGTATTTAGGTACAGTATACATACTAATTGCAGTACTGTTCTCCATCTGGCAGACAGGAGTCTGGATGTTGCCATGGGAAAAGGCACTGCAAGAAAGTGAAGAAAGATACAAACTGCTTTTTGATACAATGTTACAGGGAGTTATTTTTCAGGATTCTGAAGGACATATAGCC
>DADN01000014.1 GCA_002509665.1 Methanobacterium sp. UBA8 | reverse complement strand
TTTAGCTACTTTAATAAGGTTGGGACGGCTTCCCACTGCCAGGAGTCGGGCAGCACCAGATAGTTGTGATCCGGCCACAGCCATGAGACCAACTGGCCCTATTCCAAAAACAGCAACTGTGGATCCTAATTTAACATCAGCCATTTCAGCACCATAGAAACCAGTAGTCACCATATCTGGAATCATGAGCGCCTGTTCTACGGTTAATTCATCCGGCCATATGGCCAGGTTTGCATCTGCATTATTTACATTGAAATATTCTGCCATTGTACCATCTTTAAATGTGATGAAAGACATTCCAGTAAGCATACCATCACAATGTTGAGAAAATCCATTTTGGCAGGGGGTTCGTTCCCAATTTGGTGTGATGGCAGGAACTATAACCCGATCTCCTGGCTTAAAATCTTTAACTTCGCTACCCACTTCTTCGACGATACCAACAGCTTCATGACCTAAAATACGATCATTCACACTGCTTAAATCTATGGCATCATCCCATGCTATGTGCACATCTGAACTACATGGAGCTATTGCTAAAGGTTTAACAACAGCATCAAGTGGTCCTGCGGTAGGTTTTTCTTTTTCAACCCATCCCACCTCGTGTCTTCCAATTACAGCTAGTCCTTTCATATTATCACTCCCTTTTTTAGTATTCCCAATATCAGCCATACAATACATACCGACAGACTTATCTGTCTGTGATTTTTAATACACAATCCCCATATTTAAATATACCGACAGATTAGTCTGTCTGTTTTATATATAATGAATTATAAAAAAAGATATGCAAACTAATTATTACACTAAATGAGCTCATAACTCAATTTGGAGTCAATTTCAAAGTGAATATTAAAAAAATATTGGGTGTTTAAACCTACAAAAATATACTGGTATAAACATTTTTAACCGAATTTTATCTTATATTACCATCCCTAGAATTGCTAAAAACCTTAATAATTGCAATATCTAATTAAAGGTTTATAAAAAGGTCAAATAATATAAATTAAAGGAGAATATCTTATGGATACGAAATCAAGGATTATGGAAACAACTTTTAAACTTTTACTTGAAAAGGGATTTGATAATGTTTCAATAACTGAAGTCAAAAGAGAATCAAACATTTCTACCGGCGGATTTTATCACCTTTTTGATAGTAAAGAGATGTTGGTAGTGGAAGTAATAAAAAAATACATATTTAACTATTTTTACTTAACCCTGGAACAGATTAAGAAGTTTGAAGGTACACCCAAAGAAAAGTTAAAAGTTGCAATTTTATCTATGGCTGGCGATGATGCAGTCATCAATGAAACTACTCAACTAATTGGAGGTCCTGAAAAAATAGATTACAGAACCTTACACCTATTATTAATAGAAGGTGTCCAGAAATATGATATGATAAGTGATATTTACTCAGAATTCTTCAGGGAATTGTTAATTTTCATCAATGATACCATCAATGAAGGTATAGCCCATGGTGAGATAAGATCAGATATTGACTCTACCCGTATTGCAGAGGTTATTGAAACCATGACAATGGGAACAGTCATAATGTGGATAGCATTACCTGAAAAATCACTAGAAGAAAGAGTTGAAATTAACATGGCGGAAATATGGGATTATATAAAAAAATAGTTTCTAAATGTAATTTCCAGGTTGTAAATGGAGAAGATATGATTAATATTTTTTGTATCATCTAAACAAACCTTTAAAATCATTATCTATGGATAGTTTTCAATTTTTGAATATATTATGCATTATAAAATTATTATAACCTTATTCTAAAAAAAGGAATGGTGTTAGATTACATCTAATTTCAAAGCTTAAACCTCACTTTGAGTTGTTTTAACTCCTTCTCCATCTCTGAGAAATAACTTACTATTTTGCCTTTCTGGAAATCTAGTGAATATTTTCCTACTGTGGAGTCTTGATAGGTGTTCTATATCCATTAGGTAATCTTTTTTAACTTTTCAGGGTCAGCTAGGAAGTACATTGTACTGAATTCGGTCCTGTAAAATTATCCACATTGATGCAAATATGAATAGAAAGTAATAAATAGTACTTTTTGCCCATTATTTTTGGGTATTTTTAATGAGATTTCATCCAGTTATATCAATAATAATATCGATTATAATCGTTAGTTTATTTACATGGAATCTACCGGGTACATCCTTAATAAACAGTTTAATACTAATTGTGCCCTTTGCTATTTTAGGCGGATTTATAGCTACGTTCTTATCGAAAAATAATAAAGCAGTATACGGATCATTTTTTGGAATGGTATGGTCTTTACCCTATGTACTCTATGGAACCGTGACCAAACAAAACACTTACTTCTTATTTGTAATTTCTTTCCTGATATTTGGATATATTGGAGGATATATCGCAAGCATATTAAGAATCCATTTAGATAATGAAGAGACTAAAAATCTATAAATGCATGTGTTTTCTTTCTTTCAAGACTTAAACTGACATATCCTGCAGAGGCTCATCAGTATCTTTATTTTTTCTGAATATTTCACTTAAGTCTGATATTTTCAAATTTCAGGCGGAGCTAAGCCTGTGATTTCAAAGTAAATATTTAGATCCTGGTGACTAATTGAGTATTTATATTATAAAGTTTAATATTATTTAGCTACTAGCTTGAGATGATTAAATGGTTTCCAATGACGAGATTAATCTGAGACTGCGGAATAAGAGAGAGGGGAAGTCTTTAAACGGCTATTTAGTATGTAATAATTGCGGGGGATATTACGAATTACAACCGGGTGAATCTTGGAAAGATTTTGATATAGAATGCGAATGTGGTGGGCAGTTAGTGCAAAGCGCTGCTGAATCTTTGATTCCAGAATCCAATTTATCAGAAGAAGAATATGAGCATAAACGGTATGGAACAGAAATATTTATAGCTTATGTTGCATTTTTCTTTTGCTGGCCTGCATCGTTTATACTGGCCATTTATCTTATTACAAGGGAAAATAAAAGGGCTAAATTGCATGGAAAAATATTGCTTCTCATTTCCGTATTACCTATTTTCATAATTGGTATTTCAGCACTTCTCATTTACAGGGCCTATTTCAGCCAACCCACTATTAATCCAGCTACAGACGTATCCAGTGTTCGAAGTATGCACATGGTTGCTACCTGCTTTTTAAATTTATAAACCATATTTAAAAGGATCAAATATAGTAAAATCCCTAATTACGGACAATTAACCTTGAGTTATACCTAAATTGAGATATATGGCGATTTTAATTAAAAAATTATAATTGAAAATTAAAAAAAAATGTTTATATGTTCATTTCACTAATTAGTCACATAATAGGGAGGAGTATTAAATGGAGTACTTTATTCGTGGGAACTATAAGGTAAATACTCCATCGGGCGATTGAGGGATGATTAGAATATTTAATTCAATTAACTATAAATCAGAGTCAGATTGGTAGAGGGGAGTCTCATACATGAAAATAGGGGAAATTGTTAAGGATTCTATTAGATATCCGTTTTCACATTGGAAGAGTTTTCTAATTTTAGGGATTATCATAATTTTAGCCTCTCCGAGATTTATTTCACAGTCATTAGGATTGAATATAGTGCTTGCTCTTTTTTTAGGCATGTTTGGACTGTTATTTGGAATATTGATAGAGGGTTATGAAATCAGAATTTTAAAGTCATCACAAGCTGGCTTTAATGAACTTCCTGACTTTGATGATTGGTTTGATATGATCATAAACGGTATCAAGGTGATTCTTGTCCGTATTATTTATTTTATCCCATT
The DNA here is from genome assembly GCA_002509665.1 of Methanobacterium sp. UBA8. GTDB lineage: Archaea > Methanobacteriota > Methanobacteria > Methanobacteriales > Methanobacteriaceae > Methanobacterium_D. The sequence continues at coordinate 2,460 of DADN01000014.1, read as the reverse complement.
ATTTCTGATTATAGTCTTGATCGGATTCCCTTTAGGTCTCTCTTCTGGCTTTTTAGGAGCTAATACCCTTACGACATTTCTTGTGGTTGTAGTCATTGTTGTATTATTGTATTTGCTGATAGTTTACCCCGTATTCTTAATGGCTTTATCAAATATGGCATTTTACGGTAAACTGGAGTCTGCATTTGAGTTCCGTCAAATAATTAATAAAATTTCCAGTATTGGATGGAAGAATTTTATATTATGGTACATAGTTACTGGAATTATCTGTTTAATCATAATTTTCATTGGTGCTTTAATTGAGGCACTTTTCATTTTAATCCAGCTTAAAATAGTCGGTGTGCTGCTGGTTCCCTTAATTGTCATCCCCTACTTAATCATTTACCTTTTTAGATCAACTGCATTATTTTATCTATCTGATGATCCTGGGTTTTTAGAATGCGAAAACTGTGGAGGATATTACCAATTACAAGTTGGTGAATCCCCTGAAGATTTCGAAAAGTGCCAGTGCGGGGGTGCTTTAAAACATACCACAAACATGCAATTAGATACGCGAACAGAGGGCTCAAACTTTGATGTACGCAGTTTCATAAAAAGAAAAAAGACTTTTATCCTGGTTGGAGTACTGGCTCTTATTATCATAGCAATACCAATTATATTGCTCCAGAACACACCAAATACTTTTGTAACCACCGAAAAAACTTTAATAGGGTCTTATGATGCAAGTCAATTGGATTCACCACGCACATTAGGTACATTTGTTGCTATACCACCTGGAACAACAAAGGCTACAATAGAATACAATTTATCATGGACTCCTGCTTTTGCAGGTGTTAACGGTATGATAATAATGGGATATAACACCAATACAACTTCTCATTGGGGTGCCCCGGATAATAGAAATATAATTTATAATGAAGGCGTTACCTTCTCGGACGATGATCATAACGATAAAAATGGAACTATAGCCATAGATAATTCCGCCATCAAGAGCATTGTAATTTCAGGAAATGGAGTTAAAGGTACAGTCAATGTTTATGCTTATAAAACAAAACTGGCAATTTAAGTTTTAGAGTGTTAAATGACTTTCAGTTATTTCAGTCAAAATATATTACAATTTTCCAAATCAAAAATAGCCCTGAACGTGAATCAGCTTAAAAAGAAGGTGAAACAATCTTTAATAAAAAATATATTTTAATTTTAGTTATTATAATTTTAGTAATAATTGGGGTAGTTTTATCAGTTTATGCATTTAAAAACCCCATAAATAACACCACTCTCCAAAATGAATCCCTGAATCAAAATGTTTCAAATTCTAGTAGTAATCTCACCAATAACAGTGCTGCATCTGACACTTCAAGTTCTAATGATAATCAAGTGAATTCTGCCACAGATTCATCTACTAGTTATGATAAAGATTCTGAAGGATCTAACGACGACAGTGCTTCTGTCAGCACGGAAACTTCAACTATGACCGAAGATGAAAAATATGCGGAATATATAAAAAAAAGAGATGAAGAACTAAAAAAAATCGATGGTGTAGTTGATGAGTACCTTAAGCAACATCCCCATTGAAATAAAGTTTATTATATAAAAATAAGTTATTTGGTGCGGTATAAATGAAGGTTTCAAAAAAGTACATTGGGATAATACTATGCTTATTGATTCTTGTTATTTTAACTTCTGGATGTTTAACATATTCTAGTTCACTTAATTCAGACGATCCAGCCGGTGTCAATAGTACAGGTGGTTCATTTGAAAATCAGTGGGTTAAATTTAATTATCCTTCCAATTTAACAATAACAGATTATTCTACTGATAAACACATTAAAATCAATGTTTACAATGGAAGTGAATATATCGGTGGTTTATATAATGAAATCGTTAAAATTGATAATATTGTTCCATTGTCAGAATCCTATAACTCTACAATAGCGGGAAGAAAAACATTAAGAGATTACGACTTTAAAACCCTACCTAGTGGAGAAAATCAAGTAAGACCGAGCGCAGCCATATATCTAACAGAAAACGCTACATTGAATGTAATTTTCGATCCTTCAAGTAAAACATCCTTCAATCAAGTCTCAGAGACACTAGTTATTAAAAAGGACAATGTAACAGATGATAATATGTTAATCCAAAAAATCATTGGAATCTTTTTTTCATAAGTGATCAATCTTTCTATGAAATGGGTTAAACTGTTTGATTAGGCAAAAACATTACAAAACTTCTTTTTCATGAACTTATGATTATATAAAGATTTTGAGTATTACGACGTGTTTTTTAGTTTTTCCCTGGGAAAAATAGTTCCTTTAACTCCTTCTTCTTCTCCTAAACCCATATTTGTATTTCCCAAATTCATCCAAGGAAAAATTAACCGTGAGACTTTTCACATTTTAGTAATCAAATATACCTCAAGTAACTTTTTCTCAAGTCATCAGGGTCAGCTAGGAAGTATGC
>DADN01000017.1:8749-8927 GCA_002509665.1 Methanobacterium sp. UBA8 | reverse complement strand
AATTTTGCTTAAACCCATTTTTCGAGTATCTTGATATCGAATTTTTATTATCTACGAGCCGATCTTATGAGATAAAAAGTAGTTCAAAAAAGTCTAATTGTAGTCAAAATGAGACTGAGAGGTAGGTGGGCGGGAGCCCAACCCCGCCCAGGCTTGAGGTTAGAACAGATTTGATGAA
>DADN01000017.1:3556-8700 GCA_002509665.1 Methanobacterium sp. UBA8 | reverse complement strand
CAATAGATTTTTAAGCCTGTTTGGCAATAATTACTAAGTAAATTTATTTCAGGGGATTTTTTGGTGAGAGAATATAGGGAGAAATACAAATTTCCAAAAGTATTCACTTTTTTAGTTCTTTGCCTTACGATACTAGAACTAATCCTTTTAATATTACAATTATATTTCACAGTAAGTTTTAGTCTTCCTGTACACGTTTTAAACATTGCAGGCGCTGATGGATCTCGAGTAGTCCTTTACAATAATATGAGTGCTAAAGATCCATCATATGAGGATCTTAAAACTTTTTTGAAGGCAGATATAACAGACTCAATCCCTTACGATGTGAATTATTTTGTTTGTTCCGATTGTGCTGAAGTGGTTCACAATAATGCAGAAAAATCTGGAATCCGCGCAGCATTTGTTAGTGTTGACTTTTATGACAGAGAGAAAGGACACGCTTGCAACGCTTTCAATACGACAGATAGAGGATTAGTTTTTGTGGACTGTACTGCGCCTGTTTTCTATGATTTAGAGAACAATGATGCAGTAGTAATTATGAAGATAGGAGAAATATATAAATTAGAAGGACTATTCGGGTCTCATAAATTTCTTGACACAACAGTGAAAAGATATAAAATCTTCTGGTAGCTACGTTTTATTAAAAGCCGAGATGCCACTTGTTTGGGACGAGCAGGCTCTATACCCGCTCGCCACTATGCAAAAATTTAGACGCTGATGAGAAAGCGCCAATATTTAATTGGTGAGAACATATTTAAATTTTTAATGTGCAAGGTTGCCTTCATTTCTGTGAGATATTCAGAGTTTATTGAGTCCATCTTCTTCTCCATTAAGACAAAAATTACTATATCTGTAATATTAATAATCAAAACAATAGCGTATGTAAAAGTCTGTAATGATCGAAAAAACAGATTAATTTAAAATTCTTTGTATAATTCATTATTTCAATAAGGTGTATATTTCGTGATACATAGAAAAGAAGACGGTACTTTTGCTAAAGGAACTAACTGTGGAAGGCGCTTCGAAAAGGGTAGTATCCCTTGGAATAAGGGACTAAAAAAAATCCATTTAAATCCCGAAACAGAATTCAAAGAGGACCAGTACGTAGGTGAGAATCACCCAAGCTGGAAAGGTGGCGTGCAGATTACTAAAAATGATTGTGTCTACGTATGGGTGGGAAAAAATAAACGGGTGCGTAGAGCACGGAAAGTTTATGAGGATACGTATGGTGAAATTCCTAGAGGATATGTGATTTATCATATAGATGGAAATTATCTCAATGACGATCCACAAAACCTGGAAGCCATAAGTAGAGCTGAATTGGTAAAGAGAAACGCTGCAAATAGATCAAAAAGGAGATAATTAAAAGAATGAAAGTTAAATCAAGATTCTATTCTCGATTTAAAGAAATTCTCAGTATCTTTATCCATAAAGTAAACATAACAACCTTTCATTCCCCTTGATAATAAAACTCTATAGGTGTTCTTTACTAAATCAGTAAACTTATCCTTTGACCTTTTGACTACAGTATCTTCTGAGTACTCAGGATGTCCTTCCCATTTTTGAGTATCAAAATTGTATACCAGATCTTTTCCAAATATAATGCCAACATAATCAAACTCAAAACCTTGTATAGTGTATACACATCCAATTTGATTTACACCACTTGGATCGTAAGCCCAAAGAAAAGCCTTAGGAATACCTTTTGCAAGCTTTTTGGCATCTGGTTTTGCGTTCCAAGGTCTTTTAAAATCTCCTATAACCACATCATCTACTAATGTTCCATTCTTATTTGGTTGGGACCAAGGCCAGCAGAACCCAGCAGTCAATCTTCCAGTAAATCCCTCTTTAACTTTTTCAACTATTGAAGCTTCAAGTTCTTCCGGACTATCAAGAATCCTAAAATCAAACTCTTCCTGCTGAGTCCATATAACGTTAGCAGTTTTTTGGATTCCCAGTGTATTATTGATCCAATTTATGAATCCATCAGAACCATTGCATCTGAACTGGGCTTCCAATTCGTACTCAAAAACCTGGCAATTATTCTTCTTCGCATATTCCTTAATGAACTCAACAGATCCTATTTCATCAGGTCTTACAACCTGGTCATCGTCAATGAATAAAACCAAAACCTTTGCCACATTAATTAATTCTTCGATTTGCGGTATTTTAGACTTTCTTTCAAGAGGAGTAAACCGATTATTACTTGTTTTTCTGATTCTATGTGCCTCATCAGCGATTAATACATCCACTATACTCTCGTCTTCGCCCATATAACTATTGAAGTACTTAAACTGAGCAGAACCACGCGTTCCAACAATTTTCCTTAGAGTCTCGGTAAATGCACGTGAGCCAGTAGCGTAATGTGCATTATAACCATCTAAGAGAAGACTAGCCATCAAGTTGATTGCAATAACAGACTTTCCAGTTCCTGGTCCTCCCTTTACTATAATAACGTTCTTCCGATCATCAAAGAAACCTGCTTTGACACAAGAAAGTACCTTATCAAACACCACCAGTTGCTCATCAAGGAGGGTGTATTCAGGCTTTCCTTTAATCAAATTTCCAACATGATCCATTAACTTCTTGCTTGGTTTGTATTTTCCATTTTCTATTTTTGTAAGGACTTCTAACCCTTTCCCGTTCTCCAGTTTATCTATCAAGAACCCTTCAAATCCACTTACGTTATCAGCTGTGAATAAAGGATAATGTTTGGTTACATTGGAGAATTTGTCAGAGAATATGACATCATGAGAGTCGTAATTGTAATTGTGAAGAAAAGTGCAAGAGTTAAGAAATACCGGATTTTCGCCTTCATAAAATGAGGTATGGGTATCTTTTAAATACATTGTGTATTGAGCAACTTGCACTGATGGATGAAGCACCTCTCTTTCATCTCCACCAACCCATGTAAGTACTTCGTTATCTCCAGAAGCTTCTCTGCACTTGCTCCACTGCTTCAATTCAATAATTACTGCATTATCAGTATCATTTCTATCTTTGCCGGATATTAAGCAATCCAACCTTTAGAAGTGAGAGGCAATTGATACTCAAGAATTATTCCGTGATCTGTAAGTTTTGCTTCTGTAAACACGTCAGAAATTTCTTTTAGAGAGTTTCTCCAGGAATTTATCTCTGCAGGGGATGGATTATACCTGTAATACTCGAAGAATGCATTCTTAAGTTTAGTTGCAATTTCGTTCCGAGTTGCGTCCTGTATAAACTGCTCTGATGATCCTGCAAAAAGTTTCATGTATATCTTAAAATAAAAACATGTTTTGACATATCTAATTTTCTAAAAAGCATGCTCAAGAAAAGAAGAATTAGTCTAAATAATCGGAAGGCACATCTTCAAAATCAGTCCAATAAAACCAATTGGTTAGACCTAATATATTAGCCCACTTGTTTATTATCTCAATATCCTGCTTATATCCCTCATCCTTTGTGTTACTAACTAGCTTAACAAGTTTAGTACCGACTTCGGGATATTTTGTCCTTTTATATGGTGTCGTATATTTTTTACAAATTAGAGATTCCATGTACGAAGCAAAAGCATAATTCATTACATTAGATGCATCATAAACAAACACAGGTGTTATTTTTTTAATATTTTCAGATAGAGCCTGAACATTCTCTCTAATTTGTTTATCAATGGTTATTTTTTGAGCTTTTCTCAGTTCCGGGTAATTATCGTATATCCATTTTTCAATTCGCATATCTACTGGAAAGTTAGTTAATTCCTTTATAATGCCGTTAAACCATATCTCAAAAACTGAACTCATTTTTTCAATAGGAATATCTCTTGACAGATTAAACAATTCATTTTCAATTTTAGTCATTGCAGCCTGTCTATTTTCCATATTAGAAGCAGGTATTACTCTATATTCAATTGGAACAGACATCATTCTATAAATATGCCCACATTCATGTGCGATTAAATGATCTATATTTCCTGGGCTCATATTTTTGTAGTAAATTAAGTGACAAGGCATATTCTCTCTTGCAACTTTAACCATTGCCAATGTAGGTAAGTCTGGTTTATGAACAAACTCAAACGACTTATCTGTCAGATCCGTAATAAGATCTAATATCTCTTTTGTGGAATTGAGCAGCTTTAGTTCCATTGTTACTATTTCCTTAATATTGGATAAAGAAGGATTATTCGTCACTCTGTGCCTCTAAGAACCACTGAACAAACTGGAAACCAATTTCGTAAACTTCACTCATCTCTCTTAATTGACCAATCATCATGAGATTACATAAGTTTTTATTGTCCTTAGAAAAGTATTCAAATTCCTCAGCCAAAACTTCATCTACATAACCCATTCTATTAAGATTAGAGCCCAACCATTGTAAAAGGTCATGGGTATAAACGTCAGGCTCCAAGTCAGATAAAATTGAGTCATTGATTTCATCGAAATCTATATCCTCTATTGGCTTACCTACGTAATCTTTAAGCTTTGAAGCATAGTCATCAAGGCAAAAAGCTAACCATTTGTAATGATAATCATCGACTTCCATTCCCAGATCACGGAACTTCTCTTTTATGCCTTCATCAACTGAGTCATTAAAAAAGTACTCAACGTGGCTCTCCGTCTCTCCTGTTCTTTGAATAGGTCTAGATACAAAAATGACTTTTATTTCATCAACGATTTTTTTTGTTAATAGCATTAGATAATAACCGCCAAAGATTATTTTATTTATAGAGAATTAATATTTTTGACAACCAATATTCTACGATGAAATCTTAAACTTATTACCTTTTCCTAAAATAAATAAGGCAACCAGGGAAAAACAAATAGACAAATTCATTTCCTCTGAAAGTCATGTCAATTATAGCCCCTAAATTGTCACTCTCTAATGGTAAATCTACAATCTTTTAGATAAGCTTGTGATTGGTGTTCGTGAAATGTATGACAATTTTAAGGATTATTGTAAATTTACCAACAATTCTCCACCAGGGCTTAGATGATATCGGTATCTAAATCGTGAAATTATACCTTGGTCATATTTCTAAATGACATAATAGTAAATTTTGTAATTTCAACACAATATTGCTTTCGAGATAAGCTCTACTTTTCAAATATAAAATTCAAAAACAGTGCGTGGCGGCTCAGCGTAAAGATTAAGCAAATTTTGCTTAA
>DADN01000017.1:0-3546 GCA_002509665.1 Methanobacterium sp. UBA8 | reverse complement strand
GGACTTTTCGGAAAGGCTTAATATTAATATCCACAAACACTGTAAAAATATCTTTGCTTTTTGTTGTATTCATTTGCATTTACTGGCTCATTTATTGAAGGAAAAAGTGTATTCTCATATGCTATAAAATGTTTGGGTTCTCACTCAAATAGGCAAAAACACGAACGTTTTATGAATAAACGTTCGTATATTTAAATATCGAATTCTAATCCTTTTTTGTACTGCCATCAATACTTTGTAATTAATTGAGTGCAGTTTATTATGAAAAAGGATAGATTGATAATTTAAATTGATACATTTTTTGTAAAATCAATTTTATAAATGAATTATTCAAAATATTTTGCCGTGAAATTAAATTTTTGCTTCCAAGTTATGGTATTTTACAACCCAACGGTCCATTTTGTTTTTAAAGNNGTAAAGACTTTCTTTTCTTTGATAAAATGATCAAATGTAACAAAACATGAGAAATAAATAGGAAATCTTAATTAGGAGTTTTTTATAGTTTTTATCCAAATTCAAATACTCATATTAATGTTTCTTTAGATTCGAGGGTAATTTATGGCAATACCACTAGATATTATCTCTATATTTCAAATTGGTGCTAATACAGTTACAGCGATTCTGCTATTTTTGACTGCTTATCAATGTAAGATAGAGAAAAAAACTAATAATACAGAAACTCTTTTTAAGATTTATAGAAATGATCTAGAATGTAGGAAATGTTATTCAGACGCTTTGACTCAACTTGATAAAATTATGATAGAAATTAATTACCTGAATATTAAAAGAAATGCTAATGTGGTAAACATTAATAAACCTGGTGTTAAACAAAATACTAGCATGATGAATCTTAATGACCTGATTAAGAAACAAAATGCTAAGAAATTAGAATATTTATTTAATAGTTCTAATTATATTATATTAAGAGAATTTGGTTATCACTTTGAATATATTGGTACATTAGTTAGAAATAATTCATTACCTTTTGACTTAGTTTTTGAGCTAATAAGACTCCCCGATCCATTTTGGGACAATGCCCAAAATTTCATCGAAATAATGCAAAATAATTGGGTATCAGATTTTTGGGAGGATGCTCAATATTTACGGAATAAGTATATAGAAGAGAGAAATAAGAAGAAACCAATAAAAGATAAATTAAAAAATAGTCCATAAGATTCCGTTGCAAAAATAATGTTTCTATAATTGATATAAAATGATACGCCAGGAGAAAAAAATGGGAACTACACTCACTGTGAAAAATGTACAGATTTTACCACATAGATTGTTTGTACTGCTAGAACTAGATAATATTATGTTCAGTATTTCCGTTTGGTTTCCAAGCATCAATCTTCATGTGATGATCAATTCTCTTGGTGAGCTGCAAACAAGAAAATTATTGTTCCATTCAATACTTTTTGATCTCCAAAATTTTATGTCTGCCGGAACCGACATTGTTGATGTAACTGCATTTGATATCCCAATTAATGATGATCTATTAACTTTATGGATGGAATGTGGTAAACATAATTGGAATGAGTGGAGGTATAAAAATAATTTGCCTCACACCCCTCCTGCTAAGCTTATTGGCTGTAACACCCAGAATTATCAACAAAGCGTTATGACAACTGGTTCTGGAAACCTTCTTATGTTCTCAGGAGGAAAAGATAGCCTATCAACTTCTCTAATTCTTGACGAGATGGGGCTTGATTATGACACCTTCTTCGTGTTACAATCCAAAGATGGTCGCATGGACCTTCAAAGGCAGTTGATTGGGGATGTTATAAAGTATACAAAGTCTCACCGACATCACGAAGTTGTGCTTTTTGAAGATTATATAATGGCGCCAATTGAAACATGCACAAAATATAATTTCAAGGGGATAGCTACTGATTTTGTTGAAAATATTTCCTGCATGTTCAAGTCTGTTTTATATGCCGCTGCGCTCAATTTTGACTCTGTATTTGGTGGTAATGAGAAAGCCTCAGATGAGGCCAATTTCATATGGGACTTAACCGGTGAGGAAGTCAATCACCAATGGGGTAAAACCCTAGCTGCAGAAAACATGATCAACAATTATGTCAACAAGCACTTGATTTCTAACTTGAAATTCATCAGCCCATTGAGAAAGATGCATGATTCAGAAATCTTTGATATTGCAAAATCACGGCCAGAAGCACTTATAAAGTGTCATTCCTGCAATGTGTTTAAACCTTGGTGCAGACGATGCAGTAAGTGCTGCTATATTTGGCTCTCATATTGTGCGTACCTAGGATACGACTTTGCTTTTGCTGCATTTCATGAAAATTTATTTGATGTTCCCGAAAATATTCAAGTATTTCGCGAATTATATGTTGGGTCGAAGCCATTTGAGTGCGTAGGACAAAAAGAGGATGTGATCCAAGCGTTCGAAATTTGTATTAGAAGGGGAATTAACGGTCAAGCCATCAATGAATTTAAATCTTGGATGCGTAGATGAAGCATAAACACAGTTATAGGCCTAGTATCAAGTCAATTATCAAAGATTCAATGAAACCTAATAATTGCACTCGATTTAATACGACATTTTGTGTTTGGCTCGACACTAGTACCAGCGAAGGTGTCATTACCCGCAAAATAGATGACTTATTCGGCCTTGTACCAGCAAAGCTGTCACTAGGTGCAAAGTAGATGGCACCAAAATTTGAACCAGCTTTCTAACACTTGTTTTCAATCGCAAATTGTGATAAATCAATATTCTAAGAGAGTAAAGGGTTTCTAACCCTTTACACAACTGAAAGCAGTGAGAGCAGATTCTGAAGCAGTTTACTTGCAAATACTGGATCAAAATAGGCAAGTAATACAAACACTATAATTGCCATTAATCGGTATGTTCTATATCCCACATGCCATACGAAAGAGTTCTTATACGATCGGCCTTTTGTTCGTCTCATTTTAACCTCAATGATTCCTTTGAATTAATAGGGAGTGTTCACTATTTCGGTACAATTATAGAGGAAAGATTTTTACTGATAGTAGTTTCAAAAGTAGGACAAGATCGACAATTTTAAATGCATGTACTGTACAATTGTAACTACTACGGAAATACAACAATTTTGAATCTTTCCTTACTAAAAAGTCTATAGTTACTGGGATTGGTACTCCCTCTAAGTATAGACTTTACGGGCTTCTTTACATATGTAACGCTCCTAATCCGTTATATTGGATTTTTACACATACTCTTTGAATTTTTTTATTTTCGTTGTCTGTTGGCTTCTTACAAGACACAGAAGGTTTTGGAAGTTTATAATCGTTTTTCAACTCAGCTCTGAATACAATAATCCTTTTGTCTAGATACAATAATACCCTTTTTTTGTATACAAAAACTCTCTATTTGTTACCAAATTTGATAATAATTATAGTGTTGCCAATTTGATTAAAAGCTTTGATTTTTCACTATCAAGGAGTCCCTTCAAACTGATACATGAACCCATAGTAGATATTCGTTTTTTCTATCTCAATAAAAAGTATGAAGAGGCTCAGTGCCAAGATTAAGCAAATTTTGCTTAA
>DADN01000258.1 GCA_002509665.1 Methanobacterium sp. UBA8 | reverse complement strand
CTGCAAATCTTTCGATTTGCGGCGTCAGAACTTACAGTTCTGACAGCCTGCGGAAACTTGTTTTCGCGGCTACCAATCGAATACTAAATCTATAATCAATGAGATTGTGGAGCCTTAGGCTCCCAATCGAATGTATAGGTGAGACTATGAGATTGTGGAGTCTACAAAAAAATTAATATAATTTTTTTGTGGCCCCCTAATCTCATGTATCGGTGATAACATGAGATTATGGAGTTTGCATCCTGAATATCTTGATGTCAAAGGTCTGGTCGCTCTCTGGAGAGAAGGTATAATGGCTCGTAACGTTCTTAGTGGAAAAACTGAAGGTTATAAGCATCATCCTCAGCTTGAAAGGTTTAAAAAACAGGATGATCCTGTAATTGCAATTGATACGTATTTATTAAATATTTACAGGGAATCTAAAAGAAGGAATTATAATTTTAAAAGGGATAGAATCGGATTTAAGTTTTTAAGCTCTAAAATGGGAGTAACTGATGGGCAAATGCTTTATGAGTTTAAACATTTAAAAAGAAAACTCAAAATAAGAGATCCTGAAAGATATGATCTATTAATAAATTTAGATTTTCCCAGGCCAAATCCTGTTTTTAAAGTAGTAAAAGGAGATATTGAATCATGGGAAAGGCCGTACTGATATAAGACTTATTAAGTTATGTAATATAGGTTTAAAATAGTTTAGGATTACTTATATTATTTTTTAATAAAATTTAAGTAGTGAATGCTTTTAATAGTGAATTTAATTCCTTAAAATTAATGAAATAAGTAAATTATTTGGAAGATTTATAAATATTAAAATACAAAATTAAAGTATAATAATTAAGTTTTTTGGGGAGGTACAAAAGGAGGATTTAACCGATGCGATATAGATGTAAAGTCTGTGGGTATATTTATGATCCGGAAGTAGGTGAACCCAGAACAGGAACACCTTCGGGCACAGCATTTGACAATTTACCTGAGCTGTGGCGCTGTCCAAAATGTGGGGCAGGTAAAATTCGTTTTATGATGATAAGGTAACTGTTAGAAAGATTTAAAAGGTTGATTCAATGGCAAGCAGATATAAATGTAATGTGTGTGGTTATATATACGACCCTGAAAAGGGTGAACCTAAAACAAAAACAGATTCTGGTACCGTATTTGATGATCTGCATGATTTATGGAGATGTCCTAGTTGCGGGGCAGGTAAAATTCGATTTGTTGAAATTAAGTAACTTACGAAAAGTTTAAAATAAATAAGGCTCATATTTAAATCGTTTAAGTAATTTTGAATAATAACAAACCTTTTGGAGGCTGAAGATGAAAAAATACATGTGTACAGCTTGTGGTTACATATACGACCCCGAAGAAGGCGATTCCATATCTGGAATAGACGCAGGTACTTCTTTTGAAGATTTACCGGATGATTGGCTTTGCCCAATGTGTGGAGTCGGAAAAGATCAATTTGAACCTGTTGATTAAGATGACACCCCAAGTAATTAAACCTGGAATATATGCGGTAGGTGCTATAGATTGGGACAGGAGAATATTTGATGAAATTATCCCTCTTCCAGAAGGTACAACATATAATTCATATTTAATACAGGGAAGCGAAAAAACAGCGTTATTAGACACAGTGGACCCAACTAAAATAGGGGAATTGGTAAGTAATCTCCAGGAACTTAATGTAAACATTGATTACATCATATCTCATCATGCTGAACAGGACCATTCTGGGTCAATACCCGGAATTCTCGAAATTTATCCAGATGCAGACATTATAACCAACCCAAAATGCAAAGAAATGATTAAAGACTTACTTTTAATCCCTGATGAGAAATTCATAACTATTGAAGACGGAGAAACCATTTCACTTGGAGATAAAACCCTTAAATTTATTTATACTCCGTGGGTGCACTGGCCTGAAACTATGTCCACATATCTTGAGGAGGATAAAATCTTATTTTCATGTGATTTCTTTGGTTCACATCTTGCAGAAAGCAATCCTTTTGTAACTGATGAAGCTTTAACTTACCTGGCTGCAAAGAGATATTATGCAGAGATAATGATGCCATTTCGGATGTTTATCCAGAAGAACATGGAAAAACTTAAAGATATTCCTGTTGAAATAGTGGCACCAAGTCACGGCCCGGTTTATAAGAAACCAGAACTTATTTTTGAAGCTTATAAAAAATGGATATCTGATGAAACTAAAAATGAGGTAGTCATACCTTATATATCCATGCATGGCAGCACCAAGGAAATAGTGTACTATTTAATGGATATCCTGATTAAAAATGGCATAACTGTTAAGCCGTTTAATTTAACAACTTCTGATGTTGGAGATTTAGCTACATCTCTTGTAGACGCATCAACGCTCATAATTGCAACTCCAACTGTTTTAACTGGCCCTCATCCAAGTGCAGTTTATGCGGCATATCTTACAAATGCACTGCGGCCTAAATTAAAATTCGTATCTATAATAGGCTCTTATGGATGGGGTGGAAGAACAGTTGAACTACTTAAAGGAGCTTTGACAAATATACGGGCTGAGATTATTGATCCAGTCATTGTCAAGGGATTTCCAAAGGAAGAGGACTTCAAAAAAATAGATGCACTTGCAGAAGAAATTATTAAAAAACATAAAGAGAAGGGCTTATTATAAATTTGAGTATGGAGTGATTGAATGATTAAAGAAAATGTTTTGGATGCTTTAAACTATCAATTGAATGCTGAACTTTACTCGGCATATCTTTATTTAGCAATGGAAGCATATTTTGAATCTGTTGAACTGGCTGGTTTTGGAAACTGGATGAGGGTCCAAGCACAGGAAGAAATGACCCATGCAATGAAATTCTATGAGTATATTGTACAGAGAGGAGAAAGGGTGGTATTATCTTCCATAGAAGAACCTCCAGCTGAATGGGAATCTCCTAAGGCAGCATTTGAACATGTTTACAAACATGAGCAGAAAGTTACAGGTTTGATAAATGCCCTGGTAGATCTAGCAATGTCTGAAAGTGATCATGCAACAAATAACTTCCTGCAGTGGTTTGTGGCAGAACAGGTTGAAGAAGAAGAGTCAGCAAATGCTGTACTTCAAAAAGTTAAACTCACAGGTGAGTCTGCAAGCAGTTTATTCATGCTTGACAGCGAACTTGGACAGAGAGTATTCACACCTCCTGTAAGTGGGAAAGGACAGTAATCACTGTTCTATTCATTTAATTTTAGTATTAATGTAATTTTTAACACGTATAGTTATTTTAAATCCATAAAATAATTGATTTTAGATTTTTATTTATTTTAAATATAATATGATGGGTTAATATAGCCTTATTTAATTTAATTATAGGTTTTTGGACATATATTCTTAAAATTCTGTTATAAACTTGAAATTTTTAGATTATTCCTCTTTAAAGCGAAATTATATTTAATATGAATAATAAAATAATAATGTTAAATATTTTTACTCGTGAGTGATGTGTAAATTGCTTAATGTATATATTTTAGTGAAATGATTAATTTAAAGTTAATTAGTACTAAAATTTAATAAAACAGCAAATTACGCATGCTAAGACATGAGTGATTAAATCGAGGGTCAAAAATGGGAGATAAAGTAAAAGTATATGAGGTACGAAAAACCAAAAAGACCGATGGAGGAATGGCGGGAGGAATGCCGCTTATTGGTGATCCATTTCCAAAAATTAAGGAAGTTAAAACAACTCATGGTATAATGAAACTTCCAAAAGCGTTTAAAGGTAAATGGTTTGTCCTTTTTAGCCATCCAGCTGACTTTACACCTGTTTGTACAACCGAATTTCTAGAATTTCAAAGACATTATACCGATTTTAAATTACTGAACTGCGAACTAATTGGACTCAGTGTTGATCAGGTTTCATCGCACCTTAAATGGATAGAATGGATAAAAGAAAATTTCAATGTCAGAATTGATTTTCCAGTGATTGCCGACAACGGTGAAATTGCAAGTAAACTTGGTTTAATTCACCCTGCTAAGGGAACAAATACTGTAAGGGCTGTCTTTATAGTGGATCCTAATGGAATTTTAAGGGCAATGATTTATTATCCTCAAGAACTAGGAAGAAATCTCAGTGAGATAGTAAGAGCAGTAGAAGGGCTTAGAATTGCCGACGATGAGAAAGTAGCTATACCTGCAGACTGGCCGTTAAGCAGAAGATTTGGAAGCAATGTGATAATTCCACCACCACAAAGTCAGGAAGAAATTATCGAAAGAAGACAGAAGGTAAAAGCTGGAGAATATGCATGTATCGACTGGTGGCTGTGCCATAAACCATGGTTTAAAAAATACAAGACTTCAAAATGGAAAGAGTTATAGTTCATTTATATAAAACTAACACGGAGTGAAGGAAACTCTTAAAGCCTTGAAAACCATACGTTTTCGAAAGCTTGTTTCTGGTACTCAAAAATGGGAGGTATTTTAAAATGGCAAAAGGATTTTATAAATTACCTGAGTTAGATTACGGATATAAAGATTTAGAACCGCATATTTCTGAAGAACAACTTAAAATACACCATCAAAAGCATCACCAGGCATATGTGGATGCTGCGAATGCTATTTTAAAGTTATATGATGAATCACGAGAAAAAGGCGAAGATTTTGACGTTAAAGCTAAAGCAAAGGAACTTGCATTCAATGCAGGTGGACACCAGCTCCATACACTATTCTGGAAAAACATGGGCCCTGCTGATAAATGCGGCGGTGAGCCAACCGGCACAATAGCAGAATACATAAAAAAAGATTTTGGCAGTTTTGAAAGGTTCAAAAAAGAGTTTTCACAGGCTGCTATAACTACAGAAGGTTCTGGATGGGCTGTTGTTACTCTGTGTAAAAGTACAGACAGGTTGTTTATATTACAGCTTGAAAAACACAGTGTAAATACTGCTCCAAGGTGGCCTCCGCTCATGGTACTGGACGTATGGGAACATGCTTACTATCTGGACTACAAAAATGTACGGCCGGACTTTGTGGCAGCGTTCTGGAATATAGTAAACTGGGATGAGATCAATAGTAGAGTTAATGCCTGGTTAAAAGGTTAAACTCTTTAAATTTCCTCAAAAATCATTCAAAACTTTTACATTTTGAATGGTTTTGGGGATTGAAGTAAATTATACTTACAAACACTGTCAAAATCTACGATTTTGATGCAACAAAAAACCTGTGGTTTTTTGTAAGCTTCGTGTTTGTGCCCCTAAATCATAGATTTCGAGGGTTTCCTAAATAGCGAAATTA
>DADN01000262.1 GCA_002509665.1 Methanobacterium sp. UBA8 | reverse complement strand
TTTTTATTATAAATTTGATCCTAAATTATGAATAAGAACAGTCCTTAAATTATAAATATTGATTTTAATTAACACGGCAAATTTTTATATATTATCTTTATAAAAATAGTAATTAGAAAATTTATCGTTTCAGTTGAAAAGAGGGATGATATCTTCGTTTAAGATAAAATCTGATTGTTAATTAATAATAAACTAATTTTGGTGATAGATTGACAAGAATTGCAATATTAGATCATGATCGATGTCAGCCTAAAAAATGTAATTATGTATGTATTGAGTACTGTCCTGGGGTCAGAATGGAAGAAGACACTATAACCATTGATCCTAAAACTAAAAAAGCAGTATTTTCGGAAGAATTATGCCAGGGATGTGGAATATGTACAAAAAGATGTTATTTAGGCGCAGTAAATATTATAAACCTTCCTGAAGCTTTGGAAGAACCAATACACAGATACGGTCAGAACCAGTTTGAATTATTCGGACTCCCCAATATAAAAGAAGGATCTGTGGTGGGAATTTTAGGTCCAAACGGTATAGGAAAATCAACAATTATAAAAATACTTTCTGGAGAATTAAAACCTAATTTAGGAGATTATGGAGCAGAACCTGAATGGGAAGAAATAATAAATTATTTCAAAGGTTCTCAGCTCCAATCTTATTTTAAGAAATTGTCTGAAGGAAATGTAAAAACTTCTCACAAACCGCAGATGGTGGATATGCTGTCTAAAGTGGTAAAAGGGGAAGTTGGAGATCTTCTCAGGCACGTTGATGAAAGAAATAAATTAGATGAAGTATCTAAAACCCTTGAAATAGATCAAATATTAGACAGAGATATTTCCAAGCTCAGTGGTGGAGAACTTCAAAGAATAGCAATAGCAGCTGCTGCTTTAAAGGATGCAGACTTCTATTACTTTGACGAACCTACATCATGGCTTGATGTTAGGCAGAGATTAAATGCAGTAAAAGTTATAAGAGAGCTTGCAGAAGAAGGAAAATCTGTAATGGTCATAGAGCACGATTTAGCTGCACTTGATGCAATGTCCGATTATGTGCATATATTATATGGACATCCTGGAGCATATGGTGTGGTAGCACAGATGAGAGGAGTTAGAGTTGGAATAAATGCTTATATTGGCGGATTTTTAAAAGAGGAAAATGTGAGGATTAGGAGGCAGCCTATAATCTTTGAGGTAAGGCCGCCATCTGAAATAATTGAAGGTGAGACCCTTGCAGAGTATACTTCACTTAAAAAGTCTTATGATGGCTTCTCAATTGAAACTGAAGAAGGGGAAATTCAGCATAACGAAATTGTAACTGCATTTGGCCCCAATGGTATTGGTAAAACAACCTTTGCAAAAATACTTGCCGCGGTGACAAAACCTGATGAAGGAAAAATAAATAAAAAGGTTTCAATAGCTTATAAACCCCAATATTTAGTGTCTGATTTTGATGGAACAGTTCAGGAATTCTTAATGACCACAGCTCCTACTTACGGAACTAACCTGTTTAAAACTGAAATCATAAAGCCATTTATGCTTGAGGAGATTATGGATAAAACAGTCAAAGATTTAAGTGGTGGTGAACTCCAGCGTCTTGCTGTTGCAGCTACGCTTGCAAAAGATGCAGATATTTATCTTTTCGATGAACCAACAGCGTTTTTAGATGTTGAACAGAGGTTAAGAGCTGCACGGGCTATACAGAAAATAATTGAAAGCCGTCATGCAGCATCAATCATTGTAGATCACGACATAGTCTTTATAGATTACATATCTGACAGGGCAATGGTCTTTTACGGTGAACCTGGAATTGAAGGTCATGCTACATCACCAATGGATCTTCGTTCAGCAATGAACAAATTCTTATCGAATGTTGGAATAACTTTCAGAAGGGACAAAGAAACCAAACGTCCGCGTGTTAATAAATTTGGAAGTTATCTTGACCGTGAACAGAAGGAAAAAGGGGAATATTATTATCTGGAAAGCTAAATTTCCAGATTAACTTTTCATTTTAATTGCTAATCAAGTTTAAGTAGTAGTGTATTCTTTTTAAGTTAATAGAATTAATTTTAAGTAATCTAGTCCCATTTTTCGCAATATTTATATAGACTGGGCTAATGTTATATATGAATATACATTAGTAGCCGGGTGAGAAAATGAACAGGAATATGATAGCATCGATTTTGTTTGTAGTGGTAATAGCGATAGAATTGTATCAAATTTTTGGTTTAGGGCAGTATATCTGGAGTGATTATCTTACTTTGATTCTTATAGCCGCTGCTTTAGTACTAACTTTAAAAGGAGAATTGGGTTCTAAAGCGTAATTAATTTCTTATTTTTTTAATTTTAATCAATAATTTAAAAATCCAGAAGTTCAGCTTTTTTAAAAACAAAAAATAAAATAATATTATTTTATAGTAGCGATAACCTGCTGCATTGGATCTGGAAGCATAAGCTCAGTTAATCCTTTTACTTCATAAGAATTCCCATTTTTAGTGAATATGTAATATAATGTTGAATTATCTGAATCTGTAAACACATAGTAATTAGTGTGGGTGCTGCTTTCGTTGTAATTTCCTTNNCTGTATAAATAATATTTAACATATCTTTCAGAATCTCCAAGATATACCACTTCATAGTGATTATTATCATCTTTCTTAGCTTCTACTGTTTTATTATCTGTACTGGTTACGTTCCATCCAGAGGGATATTGAAAAGACATTAAAGATCCTGAATATGTGGCATAGTTTGTTTCAGCACCGCTGAACCCATATACTATTACTAAACTTAAAAATAATATGGGGATTAACACGGGTACTATTTTTTTCAAATTTTTCATTTAAATTCCTTTTTTTATTTTATGGTGATTTTATTAATGTAACTGTTATTTAAATTATTTTTTCCCAAATTAGACCCGTATTGGGATNNGGATGTATATGTATTAATAACAAATAATTTATGTATTATAGAACCGGATATTCTAAATCGCAGTCTAAGTTGGGTAAATATGTGGAGTTCACGTGATTTACTAAAAAAAACAGGATAAGTAATTGCAAAGCTACAAAACAGCTCAACGATTTTATTAGGTTAATATAATTTTTAATTTTCAAGTTGTAAATTAGAATTAGTAGCAGTTAAATAAGATTTATTTTAAAAAAAGAAGAAAATAATTGTTATTTAGGTCTTAAAGGCTCCATTGCATCCTGGAAATCCACTGCAAATTTTTCAACTCCCGCTCTAGGTATTGAAAAGCTTACTCTCAAATACCTGTGACCGAATAATTTACTTGTGTAATTACCTTCCCTTGCAAAGATTTTTCTCTCAAGCAGGAATTCTGCAACATCAATTGGTTCTACACCTGTTTCATACAGGTCAATTACGAACATGTTTCCATCTGAGGGGTACACTGGTAAAAATGCACCTTCAACATTGTCAACAGCCTTTTTGATAATCTTCTGGTTTCCCCTTGTGGTGTCTCTAATACGGTCAAGCCATGTGGACTTGGACTTAAGTGCTGCAAGAGCACCCATTTGAGCAACCACATTTGTTCCAAGGTCGTTTATAACTATACTTTTAGCAGAAGCTACAATCTCAGGAGTACTTATGAAAGCCCCTATACGTAATCCTGCCATTCCATATATCTTAGAGAAACTGTAAGTGGTTATGGTATGTTCTGGAGCATATTTTGCTGCCAGGTGGTGTTCCCTTGCAAAATCTCTGTATGTTATATCATGGAGCAAATACAGATCGTTATCAATGGCCATATCTGCGAATTCTTTGATCTCTTCTTTGGTGTAACAGGTTCCAAGCGGGTTAAGAGGATCTATAAGAGATACAAGTTTCGTATTCTCATCCATATTTTTCCTTACGAGTTCGGGGGTCATTTTATAACCGCATTCCTCGTTGTATATTGGAATTGAAGTTACATGATCTGCAAATCTACTTGCAAAGTTATCTATGATAAGATATCCTGGATCGCAGGTTATAACATTATCAGTAGATTCCAGTATATCGTTCATACAGAGGTAAAGTGATTCTGTACCTCCCGCAGATACAAAGATATCGTGCCCTTCGGTTAGATCTAAGTCTTTAAGAATTAGATCTTTAAGTTCAGGGAACCCTTCTGGTGGGGGGTATTTGCAGTAATCTTTATTCTTAACGCTATCAAGCATTGAATACATGATATCATTTTCTTCATGGAGATGGTTCGTATTTTGGCCCATCCATATCATTTCTTCATCATGATAGACGTAGTTAAAGAACTCATTTACCGTTTTAAAGCCTTTCGGCAGTCTTTTTGCGGCTCTTGCATATTTTTTCGGTGAAATCATAAATTCTCACAACACATTTAAAATGATAAAATGTAAACTTATAAATTCAAAAGAACTCTTAAATTATACATTATCGTTTTTAAAAACTCCTATTTAAAATTATAGGTTTTTTATATTCATAAATATTAGCTTAATTTGGAATAAAGAACATATTTGTACAGTTAACTATCTAGTTAAATTTGGAAAATATCATTTAGCACTTTCAGCGCGATATTTATTGTGATTTTAGGGTAGGTTTTCCTTCTTTGTATGCAGCACCAACTATTTTTCCNNTTCATTGTAAATAGTAATGGATTAATCTTCTCAAAGTCAAGTATCCCCTCGGTTAAACATTCTTCATTTACATAAGATTCCAGTACTTTCCCAAAAAATATTTCTCGATTTGGAAGATCTGCTGTTTTAACGAGCTTACATAGTATGTTTACAGGACATTCTTTTATTATCATTGCCTTGTCTGCAGAGCCGAAAACGAGTTAAATATGGTAGATTTATCTGTGTCACGTCCTGAAACAAGTCTTATATAGTCAGTTTTTTGCATTTGCTCCTTTGATGGTATGGTCACGCTGAAATATCCATTCTCTTTTATGCCATTATTTGTATAGCGTGATCCTTGGGAACCAATATAGATATATGTCTCAGGTCCGGGTGATAAGAACCCAAATGATCCATAAGTAATGCAATTGGCACTACCACTTATCAGTGTGCCTGCAATACAAATAGGCACTGGAAAAGGCAAGATTCCAGTTTTAACTGTTACCATGTTATTGTCATTTTATTTTATCTTAATCCCTCATTTACAATTTCAAATTTGACTTGGAGTCCATCTGGTTTGCTTCTATGTCTTTTCAGCACAGCAAACCTTTCACCATTTTCATCCTTTACAAGTTCAATTATAATTTTACTCCAGTATTTTAAAATAGTTCCACCTACTGGCTCTATTGCTCCTTCTTCATCGAAAATAGAATATATATGATTTGTTACAACTACTGCGATATTATATTTCCTTGCAATCATTGAAAGAAGGCCCATTTGTTTGCTAAGATCTCTATTAATCTCAGTTTGGCCTCCATCTTTTAACCTGTATAGTGCAACTGCAGAATCTAAAATTATTAGATCTATATTTTCTTCTCCAGATTTTATACTGTATTCTATCTTTTTTATTGCTTCATCCTGTTCTTCAAAAGTGGTAGGTTCAAGAACTATTATGTTTCCGGCTATATCATCAAATTGATCTCCAGTAATCTGTTTCATCCTTTCAATGGAAAGTCCGCCCTCTGTATCAATAAAGACTGCTTTTTTTCCATTTTTCGCGCATTGAACAAGCATCTTCAACGCTATATTAGTTTTCCCAGACCCTGGAGGACCATAAAATTGGGTAATACTTCCTTTTTCAATGCCGCCCCCAATTATGGAGTCTATTGAGCACGCTAATGGTATTTTACCGTTTTTTTGTATATTAGATAATGTATTCACTGTTAATACCTCATAATGGTTTAGTGGTCAAAATTAAGTTTAAATCCTGTAATTTAAGAGATTTTTCAATTTGTAATTGAATTGATTTTCCTCATTAAATTGTTTGCATATCATAATAAAAATAATTTTGGTGAGTATATTTTAAATTTAATACATGTTTTAAGGGATTAAAATCCTGTAAAATTGTTTTAGGGACATTATTTTTTGGAATTTAGTTAATTACATAATTATTGGACACAATGTAATGATTTCTACGGTTAATATATGGTAACTTATAAAAAATTATATATGCAATCTTAACCAAATGTATTACTATATTAAACTTTGAGTTTAAGTTATTTAAGACATTTAGTTGAGGATTAATTTTTAATTTTGAATAATGTGAAGGGGGTATTATTAGGAACCCATCTGAAGAAAATGAATTAAATGTCGGAGATATGATTGGAACCTTTAAACGGATCACTGATAATCCATTGGCCAAATATTTACTCCAGAGAACTTTAACTTACTGTGAAAAAGATGAAGCCATAAGATTAGAAAGTGCTTTAAAGCTCTATTTAGAAAAAGAGGAAGATGCTTGCTATAAATGTAAGTTAATGTCTAAACTTGTAGGTTATATAGTTAAAAAAGGCGCTACTGGTTTTGGTACTTCTGAAGATGAACTTAAAGAAGCCATGAATGATGAATACTGGATAAGGGGACTTACAAGTGTACTTAAAGGAATTGCTCTATTTGGCGTTAAAAGGCCTTTTGTTCCAGGAGCACCGTTTCAAATAGTCTGGAATATTACAAAAGCGTGTAATATGAAGTGTATTCATTGTTATGAGAGTGCAGGTAAGCGAGATAAAAATGAACTCTTATCTGGAGATATTATCAATGGTTTAGATTCCCTGGCAAAGTCTGGAGTAACTTCTATAGCTTTTTCTGGCGGCGAGCCAACAATTCATCCTCATATTCTTGATTTTATAAGGCACACTGAAAATAGTGGAATGTGTGCTGCTATGGCTACCAATGGCTATACTCTCGCCGATAAAAAGAAAGCAAATGAATTTATCAATGTTGGACTGGAATTCATTCAGATAAGCCTGGATGGAACCAATTCAAAGACTCATGATTCATTTAGAAGGGTTAATGGTGCATGGGAAAGGGCAGTTTCAGCTGTGGAGAATTTTGTGGACGCAGGTATTTTTGTTGAAGTGGCGACAACTGTAACTGAATATAATATGGGTGAAATTCCTGAAATGATTGACTTTGTAAGGGATTTAGGTGCAAACTGGTTTATGCTGTACAACTTTATACCCACTGGAAATGGAACTGAAATTGTAGATATGGACATCTCTCCAAAGGATAGATCAGAACTGCTTAAGGCAGCTTATGCTGAAAATAATAATGGCGAAATGCAAATTTTATCAACAGCCCCTCAATATGCTTCTGTAGCAGAGTCGATGATGTCGGAAGACTCAACTGTGATACCTACTCATTTTTATAACCCTGAATATACCAATCCTGCATTAATGCAGCTTGCAGAATTTATAGGGGGCTGTGGAGCCGGACGATTTTATATGAGTATCGAACCAAATGGAGATATTTACCCCTGTGTATTTTTCCCTCACGACGACGAAGTTAAACTGGGCAATTTAAAGGATGACAGTTTTGATGATATATGGATGAATAATAACGTTTTACATCAGCTCAGAGACAAGGAAATACTTAACGGGCATTGTGGAGAATGTGATTCTAGACATATCTGCGGTGGCTGCAGAGCTAGAGCATACAACTATTTTGGTGACATTTTAGCCCCAGATCCCGGTTGTATAAATAATCAGGAAGAGTGGGAAACTCTTAAAAATAAAATTTCAATTGAAGCTCATGAGAGTCATCATGAAAATTTGATATTAAAAATGGAGACCAGAAAACATGAATAAAGCCGAAATTTTACTTATAAATCCCTTAGATAAAGGCCATGTAACTAATGGCTTAGGCATTAAAATTCCACCTCTAAACCTCATGTATCTGGCGGCGGCGCTCGAAAAAGCTTCAATGTCTGTCAAAATACTTGATGATGATCTTTATCAGGTGGGATCCTTGAAAATGGCAAACTTAGCCTCAAAAATTGATCCTGTGGTTGTTGGAGTTACTGCCACCACGGCTACGATAAAAAATGCTTTAAAATATGTTAAAGCCATTAAAGAACTTCTACCGAACACTTTAACTGTAATAGGTGGTCCTCATCCTACTTTTACGCCTGAAGGGACTTTAAAAGCTGAAGATGCATTAGATGTTGTTGTTGTAGGTGAAGGTGAGGAAACCCTAACTGAAGTCGCTGAAGAGTACAAAAAGAACAAGTTTAAAAACTTTTCTAATGTTAAGGGAATAGTTTACAGGGATAATGGTAAAATTAGTACAACAACTCCAAGGCCGTTAATAAATGATCTGGATAACTTACCATTTCCGGCAAGGCACCTTATACCTTTTAAAGAGTATAAAACATCTCAAAGTCAGGCTGGGGGGATGATAACAAGTAGAGGATGCGTTTTTAATTGTAATTACTGTTCTTCATCACTTATAATGGGTAAGAAATTCAGGAGCCGCAGCCCTGAAAATGTTGTTGATGAACTTGAAGAGCTTGTTTATAAATATGGAGTCAGGGATATAGCATTTTTGGATGACATATTCATGTTAAATAAACGGAGAGCCAAGGAGGTAGCTGGTGAGATTAAAAATAGAGGTCTTGATATAAGTTTTGTAACTTCTTCAAGGGTAGATACTGTAAATCAAGAGTTATTAGAATGTCTAAAAAGGGCAGGTATGAGCACATTGTACTGTGGAATTGAATCAGGTTCGCAGCGTGTTTTAGATCTTATGGGGAAAGGTATTACACTAAAACAGGCTGAAGATGCTATTAAAGCAGCAAAAAATGTTGATATTAATGTTTTAGGGTCGTTTATACTGGGTTATCCTGGTGAAACAGCTCAGGAGATGGATCAGACTATTGATTTTTCAATAAAGCTGGACCCTGATTACANNTTTTCAATACTTACTCCATTTCCTGGAACTCCTATATATTATGAACTAAGACAAAAAGGGCTCATTGGTACAGAGGATTGGAGTAAATATACTGTTCTTGATTCTATTGTAAACTATGAAAAATTGGGATTGACTAAAAAATTAGTTGAAAGAAAATTGAACAAAGCATATCTTAAATTTTATATAAGGCCAAAGTATCTATTTAAACACAGGGGCATGTTCAAAGTTTTAATGGGAACTCTGTTCAAAAGTTATATAATACCAAAACTAAATGGGGGGACACCTGAAGGTTGGTATAATTCTCTTCAAGAAGAATATTCATGAACTTAATTACTATTTTTATATTTTAAACCCCTTCATTCAGTAATACTAAATATTGTAAAAATCATAAACTATCGTATGCTGAGCTCAAGTTCAAAAACCAAATTAACTGCATTTATTTTTTTGGGCTTATTTTTATGTGCAATGGCTAATTTAAACGCTTACGAAGATATAAAGGAATATTTAATCGCGGGGGCGCAATTTTTAGGTCTAATCAATTATTAATTAAGATCAGGCATAATTGCACCTTTTCGTACGATTTTGGGCGAATCCGTCATATCAATAACTGTGGAGTGAATCCCATGTTTGCATACTCCTGCATCTAAAATTAAATCAACGCCTCCATCAAGCTGCTTTAAAATACCATCTAATGATTCTGGAATCTTTTCCCCTGAAATATTAGCACTCGTCGTTGTTATTGGAAATGTATTTGAAAGTTCCATACAAACTTTACTATCTGGAATTCTTACGCCAATTTTGTCCCTGCCTGAAGTAAGTATGGAAGGGACACTCTTTTTCTTTTTCAAAATTACTGTAAATGGGCCTGGAAGAATTTTTTCAATCATTTTTTCAGTATTCTCATCCATATATGCTATTTTGTGTATATTTTCGATTTTAGAAACACAAGCAGATATTGGTTTCAAGGGAGACCTTTCTTTAACTTGATATACTTTTTGAACGGCTTTTGCGTCAAATATATTTGCACCAATGCCGTAAACTGTATCTGTGGGGTAAACTACGGTACCTCCTCTTTTTAAAACATTAACTGCTGTTTTAATTTTGTCTTTTTCTGGATTATTTGCATTGATTTTGAGTATTTTCATTTAATCATCCGTTTGTCTAAATGAATTGAAATAATTTAATTTGTAGTGAATAACGTAAATTTTTAACTTATAAATTTTGAGTTGAAATTAAATTTAAAGCACATAAACAAATTTTTTACAGATATTAGTCAAAAATATTTGATTATTCACTATATATTGTATCTTTTATGTAATTTGGAATTCATGTAATTTTGTAGCTATATTGATTATCCAAACTTTTATCTTTAGGAATTAAATAATTATCCAGTATGCTTAATAGATTACGACCACAGCTTAAATTATTCATAGACCCAATTGCAAAACGAATCAAAATAAATCCAAATATACTCACTATAATAGGACTTTTAATAAGTCTTTTAGCTGCATATATGTTTGCACGTGGCGATTTACTGCTTGGTGGAATTTTTATACTTGTCAGCGGCCTGGCCGATGTAATTGACGGTGCAGTTGCAAGAAACAACGCTGCTGAAACACCTTTTGGAGGTATTCTAGATTCAACAGTAGATCGGTTTGCAGATGCGTTTATTTTGATTGGTATAATATATGGTGGCTCTGTAAACTGGCTCATTGGAGTTTTAGCGCTCCATGCTTCTTTAAGTGTGAGTTATGTACGGGCCAGAATAGAAGTAGAAGGAATCAGTGGCAGTGTTGGTATAGCTGAAAGGGCAGAACGCCTTGTTATTCTGGTAGTTGGTGCATTTTTAAGCGTGATAATGGGTTCAAACTATTTCATGGCACTTGCTGTAATTTTAATAATGGTACTCGGATATTTCACAGTTTTACAAAGAGTATACCATGCATGGAAACAGTTAAAGGCGGATAAATAAGATAATATGGGATAGATATCATGTACGATGAAAAAAACACCATCCAACGTATTGAAAAAGATATTGAATTATTTACAAAAAATATAAAAGAAATAGAATCCATAAAAATAGATGATAATGAAAATGAGATAATTGAAAGAGCCAGAAGCTACTTTGAAGATACAAAATATTATCTGGAAAAACAGGATTACATAACTTCCTTTGGATGCGCAACATACGCACACGGATTACTGGACGCGATTAGACTTCTTCATGATTTAATCTGATAATTATCCCATTAAAACCATGATTAAATTATAAAGGGGTAAAAATGAAAAGATTTTTTGGCAAAGAAACTGAAGTTGAGAAACTTTCCAAATTACATGTTGAACTGGTTTATCAATGTGTGTACAAGCTTGTAGATGTCATGGAACATTATTATGAACATGATTTTGATTCTATGGATAAAGAAGTTAATGAAATAAGTAGGATTGAAAAGGAAGCAGATGATATCCGGAGAAAAATGGAAATTGAGTTTTTCAAAGGAGCATTCCTCCCCTTTGATAGGGAAGACCGGATAAATCTTGCAGAACAGGTGGATTCTGTTGCCGATGCCGTTGAATCAACTGCATATGTGATATCCTTGGGGAAAATAACCTTTCCTGAGTTATTTAAAGAAGATTTCATAGAACTTGTTAAAGCATCGTGTGATGCAGTTGCATTACTTAGAGATTGTATAGAAATGCTTGATGTTGATTTAGGCGATGCACTTTCTAAAACACATGATATAGAGAAAAAAGAAGATGAAGGAGATGTAGTAGAAAGAAGGATAATCAGCCGTCTTTATGACGCCTACAGATCTGAAGATATCAGCATTTTAAAATTCATTGAACTTAAGGATATAGCAGAGAAGATAGGTAATATAGCAGACCGTGCAGAAGATGCATCTGACCGGGTGCCTATCATAGTGGCAAAAAGAAAGGGTTGAAATATCCAAATTACTATTTTTTTTTAATGATTATGCAGATTAAAAAAAATAAGCTTCGGGAAGCAGCATATGATCTGAGATTTCTTCTTAACAGGGGTTATAGAAAGAAAGGTGCTCTACAATTTGTTGCAAATAAATATCTGTTAAATAAAGATGAGAGAAATTACCTTGCAAGATCTATTTTTTCGGATTTAATATCAAAGGAGCGGCAGGAAAAGATCATTGATATTTCTAAAATAGAAGGTCAGCTTCTTTTAGTGGACGGGTACAACGTTCTTATTACGGTTGAAAGCCTGTATCATGAAGATTATGATTCCATAGTTTTATGTGATGATGGGGTTATAAGAGATTTAAACGCTGTTTTTGGAAAATATAAACTTAGTAATGCCACTGAAATAGCGATTAACAAAATTTTAGCTTTGATAAATTCATACGGTCCATCATTCACATGTTTTTTCTTTGATAGCCCTGTAAGTTTCAGCGGTAAGCTTGCAGGCCTTACAAAAAAGATTATGGGGGAATATAATGTTCATGGAAATGTTTGTCTATCAAAAACTGTTGATACTGAGATTATGAGACTATCCAATCTTAAAAATGGAATAGTTGCAACAGGTGACAGTGTGATAATAGACAAAGTGGACAGGGTTCTGGATATACCTCACTATATTCTGGAGTTGAATAGAAATAATATAAATTAGACCTGCAGAAATTTATAGTGGGGTAAATAACTTTTTTAACCTTCAACATTTAAAATACAATAAATTTAACTCTAAATTGAAACCCTCAAAAATCAAAGATTTTTGGGGCACCAAAATCTATTAAAATTGTGATTTTAATAGATTTTGAGTGCACTTAAAAAGAACAAATAGTATATAATAAAAAAGCAGATATAATTATTAATATAAAAACAGGGTGTTATTATGGAACCTAATGATGAATTGTATACTGAAAAAGTAGGACAGGAGCTTAAATCTAGAATCGCATGGTTTAAAGAAGCTCTTCAAGATGATGCTAAACGAGATAAATTACATGAAAGTATTCAAGGATCTGAAATACTTATAAGGCTTGAAATATTCCTTCCATCGGATAATCCTGAAGATTTTGTAGACGGGCTTTACCTGTATATAGATAACAGCGGGCAAATAGTAGACGCTGATTATTACTTCAGAAATACCAGTGATGGGGCAATAACTAGACTGGATGAACAGGATTTACAGATAGTTAAAGATTTGTTCCAGGATTCGTTCTCTCTGGAAATAGAATAAATTTTAATTTTATTAATTCAAATTTTGAAATTTGAATTAAACCCTATTGTGGATTATATTTAAATTTATTTTTTTTAAAGTAAAAGCGAAAAGGAATTTTGCCTCATTTTTTGAAATCTATTCTATTTTAAAAACGTAAAAGGCAATACTGATTGGAATTATTTAAGATCCCAGTTACCATAACTATTTTTAAACAATTTATTATCAGAATATTGGAGTTATTATTTTAACTAAGAATTCAGATGATATAATTAAGTAATATTATTAATATAAAGAACTATATTACAAAATGCAGTTTATATGGATGTTATTTACATGTTTAAGAATTATTAACTGTTTATTATATGATTTGTATGAAAAAAAGCTAAAATTAAGCTTTTTTAAGCAATAAATTGGCTTATTTATTTCTTCATTTTGAAATACATCATTTTATATAGTATCAAAAATAAAAAGTTGTTCAGGCCTTTTTAGGCTATAATAAGGACGTGAAAAATTGTACGGAAATAATTACGGTAGAGATAA
>DADN01000311.1:3468-6732 GCA_002509665.1 Methanobacterium sp. UBA8 | reverse complement strand
TTATCCATTATCACCAGTAATGATCCAGAACCTGGAACTCCCAGGCGTCCTCTGGCAATTACCAGATCACAATCACAGGTATCCAGGGCCATGAGGGCTTTGGTAATGGCAGGAGTTCTTGATAGATCTGCAGAATTGGTGTGTATACACAAATGCTCAGCACTTGGTAAATTGAATTTGGTTAAAACTTCATTTATGGCCTTTGTTTTCACTGTGTTTCTGTTGGGAACCACAATTCTCTTACAAGAGCGGATGTGTTTTTGGAGTGATATTAATTCCTCTTCTGTATCACCAAATCGTTCCCCTTCAACAGATTCTGCATAGGCATTTTTGATTGTTTTCTCGAAGTCCATGGAATAACCTGCTTTTTTCTAGTATCTACAACAGTATCCTGTTATTTTTTTATTTTGATATTTTGTTTTTCATTATATTCCAATGATCCCTTTATATGCCCTTATATTCAAGTAAATCTCTTCATATCTCATTATATCTCAGTGATTCCCACTTCTTTAACCGGGCATGGGATTTCATTAATTTCGGGGTTAAGTCCAAGTTCTTTAATGGTGCGAATAACTTCCTTAAGGTTTCCACAACTTGGAGAACCAACTCCCTTAACATCCAAAGGATAGTCGTCTGGAATTACAGTTGCCACATTATCTGCTCCGGATAACAATGAAAACTTGACATTTTCCGGGCCGATGGTGGGAGTAGGAACAGTGATCCGTAAATCATTGAACATCAATCTGGTTATGGCTATGGTTTTCATCTGTTCAATCAGTGAACAGGGAGGATGATCAGCCATGGGCGTGTCTAAATAAGGATTAAAGCCCATAATTGGTATTTCACCCAGGGTGGGGAATTCTTTAAGTAAAAACAGGTGGTTNNGGTCCTGGTACGATTCGCCAACCCCAATAAGCAAACCAGAGGATAGTTCTATATCCGCATCGTTAACCATTTTACATGCCATTAACCTGTCTTTAAGTAGTTCACCGGGTTTTAGATGATTGAACAGTTTTTGGTTTATTGTTTCAAGGTTACAGCACACTGTGTCAGTCTGGTACTCAGCAAGTTGTTTCAGGGCTTCAATATTTAGATCAGAACCAACATTCACCAGTAACTCCAGTTTGGTGTTTTCCTTTACAATCCTGGCAGCCTGAACAGCATGCTGTCCGTTGTATCCATGGGCGCCGGAGCAGCTGACCCTGGGAATTCCAGATCTTTCCACAGATCTGGCTGCCATTAATATTTCATCTTCTGTTTTTGTGAAAGAATGATAGTATCCTTCAGAGGAGGTTTTAGCTGCAAAACCACAGTATTTACATTTTGGGGTTACTTTACATAAATTGGTTAAATGAACAGTTGAGGTGAGTTTAATACTCCTGTTTTTGGAATCTCGTAGTTTTGAAGCAGCTTCAAAAATTTTAAGGGTGTTTTCATGAGATTTTGTTCGGAACAATTCCAGAACTTCATCTTTTCTTAAATCTTCTTCATTTAACGCCCTTTTGATAATTTTGTTTATCAATTTTAGCATCACCTGATGTTTTTATAATGTTTGAGAGTAAGACTTATGATGAACTTCCAATCATTAGCCCATTAAAATATGAAGCAATGAGTGTTGGAATTTAAGTTGAAAATTTTCATGTAATCATTTCTATTTTCATTTTTCCCTGTTTTTTTAAAAAAATAAAAAAGGGTAGTCTGTTTATATGTTACAGGTTGGTCCCTTTCCTTTTCTGTTTTCCAGTACTTCCAGGACTGAAGGTAAGACATCTGCGGCAGCACCGAAGTTCATGGAGTCTGCTGTTCCCAGGAGTGCTCCAGGGTCCAGTTTTTCTTCCATGTGGTCAATTCCCACACTGTTCATCAGATCGGTTACCTGGGTCAGTGATTCTTTGGCCATCATCTGTGCGAAACCTGCTGGAGCGCCCAGTATGTTCATTACTGAGTCACGGTAGCTCAAGATTCCAGCGTAGGTTATGGCAGTGAGTGCCGAGCACATGTCACATACTGGACCTAAGAGTTCTGCAGGGAGTTTGAAAGCATCCCCACGGGCTGCTACACCCCAATCAACCAGTTTACAGATGGCATCTTCAGAGGCGTAACCTTCTGCAATGTACACCTGTCCTTTCATTTCAGGTACTGCTCCAGGGTGATACGAAGATACATTGACTTTTGGTGCAATGTTCATTTCATCACTTGATAGGTCTTCGAATATTTTCTGGAACATAGTGGTAGGCACTGTACAGGCATGGGTTAAGATAGCGCCTTCTTTGAGGTTATCGGCGAATTCCTTGATGATTCCCATCTGCATGTCACCCTTAGGGAACCAGGTCATGACCCAGTCTGCATCCTGAACTGCTTCATTATCATCGGTGGTGACTTCAAAACCCAGATCTTCAGGGTGTGTGAAATGAATAGCTCCTTTAGGTGGCTTTGGAAGGTCTTTAGCTACTGCATTGACTTTTTCCCTGATCTGTGGCATTATGCTTTCAGGATCTTTTTTATGAGCTTCAATAACTGCTTCGTATTCAAAATCATCAATGACAGTGAAGTCATTGTCAAATACCGGATCTGATACCACTATTTCATCTATGCCTGCTAATTCCTTGAGTTCTGCCCCCATGGCAATGGTGGAATGAGTCATGGCTATTTCTGGTTTTCCAACTTGTTCTGCTACTTCGCAGGCTCGGCTAAAGTTAGTTATCCCACTGGCTGCGTGGGTTCTGTAACAACCGGCCCCCAATATTGCAAGTTTCATACTATCACTCCTTTTTTCTTCAAATAGTAATAATACTACCTTTTTTTGTAGTACAAAATAAGATAGTCTAAATGTAATATAAATGTTTTGATTTATGTCACAATCTTTGAATATTAGAGAATAATATAATAAAATTTAATTACTTAATCATAAAATGTCTTTACTAAATGAATATTCTTTATCATATAAACATAGTATCCATTAATCCCCTATACATCGTGGACCAAACCTCTAAGCCCATAAAATTACTATTTTTATAAAAAGAACAATTTTTAATTTGATTAATTTAAACCAGTATTTACTCTGGTTAATTAAAAAAATATGCTATTGAAAGTAATAGATGTTATTGAAAATAGTAGGGACTTTAAAAGCCCCTGTTACCTATGATGACCCTCATATTTGCAATTCTGGTTTAATTGATTCTATTGAACCTGATATTTCTTCAAATATTATTTTTTGATAACTGTCGCTCTTTCATGGATCAAGGCATTTTGATCAGTTAAACC
>DADN01000311.1:492-3433 GCA_002509665.1 Methanobacterium sp. UBA8 | reverse complement strand
CTTATGTTATCGTGGAACTGATCAGGATCTTCTATTTCGGTTGTTTTAACTTCAATTAAAACTCGGCCAGTTTTAACATGCAAATCAATTTTTTGACCCTTAATTGTGATGAACCTAGATTCTTCACCAGTTTCTGAAATTGACATTCTTCTCCCATGTAGAACTATCCTATTAACCTCATTTATACCATCCAAGTCAAGTAATAGCTTTTCAGTAGTTTCACAACCCAACAAACGGTGGGGAAATATTTCAATATCTGTTACCTGGTTTCAACATCTCTTTCGATATCCATTTATTTTCAACTCCAGTTTTATTTTTACAATAAACTTCCAGAATTATAAAATTCTAGAATCCCAGAACATTACATTCAAATCAATTGAAATCCATTGAAATCAATCTTTAACTTAAAATATTTAGCTAGCATTTTTATCGACTTATGAAATCCATATGGCAAGGAATCTTTAAGCAAAGGACTCCCCAATTAAGGAATGAAATTAAAAGGAGACTTATACAGTCTCCTTCTCTGTAGGAAGGAACTAACAGTAAATGGTGGCATTCCATTCACACTCTGTCCTAACCTATAGTAATAATATAACTATGATTTAGTTTATTACTATAGGTTAGTCAATTAAGAAGTAGTAACAACTATATAAGATTTACGGTTACGTAAATTGTAATTGGAATATTGATTGAAATTTAACTAAACTTTTTAGTTAAATTAAGTAGACTTCAAGGATAAAAATGAAATTAAAGTTTTAAACATCTGCAAATATTACAACCCATTTAGTCTTACATCCCATTTTTACAAAAAACTAAATAACCTATTCACACTATTGGTTGAATATCCTAAAACCCTAACATTTTGTTATTTTTTTATCAATATTTAAACAGCCATTATATTCTAGAAATAAATAAATACCGTATTATTACTTTTTCTTCATTATTACACCATTTATTATTACGTTATTTACATGTTAGTGTCTTGATTATCAGCAGATAGATAAAGGAAAGATTTAAATGAAAGTTTTTATAACCAATATAACAATTGTTAAGTTAAGAAAGTTTCACTAAAATGTGATACTGGGAGAGGATATTTACATAGTAAAAAAATCCTTTCGGTTTGCAATTAGAATAAAATGGAGATTAAACATGAACATTAAAGAATGGGAAGATAAAAGAGTTCCAAACGGTCATTTAACACTTGTTGGATTGGGAAGATTAGGAATTAGAACTGGATTAAATGTTGCGCAAATTCATCGCGGTGGTCCTGCGAAAATAACTGCCATTGATGCACAAAAGATTTCTGAAGGGGATCTGATCTTCAAGTTGTTGGGAGGTACAATCGGAGATTATAAAGTTGATCTGCTCCATGAATTAAGTGGTATAAAAGAAGTTATACCAGTTAAAGAGGATATAACTCCTGATAATTTAGATTTAATTGAAGGTGATGTTGTTTGCATTGAAATAGCTGGAGGAAATACCATTCCCACAACAGCAGCTATTATAAAAAAGGCCCATAAAATTGGAGCCTCTACCATCAGCACTGCAGGTATTTTCAGTAAGGGAGATCAGGAAATAAATGTTTTTGACATTTCAGATGCACCTTCTGCAAACCCTGTGGTTGAAGAACTTCGAAATGAAGGAATAACCTCCAACCATACCATAATAACAACTGGCAAATTCATTAAAGATACAGAACCCATCACCCCTTACACTTTAGATGAGTTATCCAAAAGAATAACCATTGAAATAATTAAAAAATTCCAAGAAAAAAAATAATGAATTAAAAAATGAATTAAATTTTTTTTATTTTTGGAGTGTATAATTACTATTGGAGTTTTTTTGGGAACCCAACTGTCCGGCATTCTATTTTCTAATCCTAAAAAACCCGTTACTAACTTAAAAACCTTTTAATTTATAACCTTTTAATGGTTTCTGGATAATTTTGATGAAAGTAAATTTTACAGCTATATCTATGACAAACTAATGTAAATTCCAATTTAAAAAATAATATAAAAAATGTAATAAATAATCTCAGGATAATAATATTTTTTCCCAAAGCCAGATTGGGAAAAAACCCCTATTTAGAACCTTATTTTTAAAAATCATACCAATATCCGTTTAAATGGCAAGAATACAATTATTACCTTCACCTCAAAGAAAGTTAAATTATGGGCAATTTAATAATTTACTAATTTTTAAAGCTTTTAATATAATATCACTACCATTAATCACATTTTAAGACTAAATAACTGCAAAGAATCTATTTTAATAACCAAAACCTTTATAAATGTAATACTACTTAGGTCTTTATTAATCATCACGGAGGTAATATAAAAATGATAACAAGTAATACAAACTTGAATGTTTGTGTAAATAAAATCAAGATGATCAGGCCAGGGAACAATCCAAGAAGCTGTGATCTAAACCTAAATGTCGATTGGACTATTGAATATAATAGAAC
The DNA here is from genome assembly GCA_002509665.1 of Methanobacterium sp. UBA8. Classification (GTDB taxonomy): domain Archaea; phylum Methanobacteriota; class Methanobacteria; order Methanobacteriales; family Methanobacteriaceae; genus Methanobacterium_D. Next base: position 969 of record DADN01000311.1, on the reverse strand, counting down.
AGATGAAGGGAACATGGGATACGTTTGTACATTAGATGCAATGGGTGAAATGCCACTCAAATTTGCAGTACAGGGTTTCTTAGAATGTGAAACCCAAATAGAAGATTTAGAAAAACGTTCAGATGAACTTTCACCACTCATTCTGGATAAATGTATGAACACCATGGTAAATATCGTTAACACCACCAACAACAGCATAATCACCATTAACACTGTTCCTGAAGTTTATTTAAACTGTGTTTCCAGTGAGTTCAAAAACTAGACTTTAACACTATTTAAAACTTTGAATATTATTTAACCATTCAATACCACTTCAAATCATATTTAAACCCACATTCAAGAAAAATAACTGTTAATTTCAAGACTTAGATGTCTAAAAAACATCATATGTCCCTAAATACTATTTAGATAGCCCCTAAAGACCATTTAGATAGTCTAAGATTACCTCAATTATGATCAAAAACCATTTAAAAAAAA
>DADN01000311.1:0-478 GCA_002509665.1 Methanobacterium sp. UBA8 | reverse complement strand
AACCTATCCCTACAAAAGACATCCGGTAAACCAGGGAAAAAACTGTAAAAAAGGAAGAGATTCATTCCACATATTAAATGAAAACCGTTTAAAAAACCCTTTAATAAAAAAATCAGGTCTTGAACAGGTAAGCTGGGATGATGCCCTTGATACTGCCAGTTCAAAGATCAAATCATATTCTCCAAGTGAAATTGGAATTATTGCCTCTGGAAACTGCACCAACCAGGAATATGAAACCCTGAAAAAATTCGCCAAATCAATGGGTGTTGAAAACATTGGCTACAACTCAGGGACATTTCCATCGTTTGATTTTGAAACAGCCACCCTCGAAGATGTTGAAAACTCCAGTACTATCTTAATAATAGGCAATGTTTTAAAAGAAAACCCTTTATTAGGCCGTAGAGTTATTTTAGCACACGAGAAGGGTGCCGATATAATATCTGTGGATTTATTTGAAAAAACACTCACCGGAATAAAT
>DADN01000134.1 GCA_002509665.1 Methanobacterium sp. UBA8 | reverse complement strand
CGTCTCTGGCACCCCGAAGTACTCATGCATGATTGTTCTAAATATTTCCGACCGTGACAGGCCATATTCGTCTTGAATTTTACCGAAAACAACATCTACACCATCGAACTCATCTCTAACACAAAACGATATCGTATGATATCTACCGCAATCTGTCATGCTTCGATTCCACCTTTGTTTAATTTAGAAAAGTATTTTTCTTCTTCATCGGTCAATCCGACCGCCGGGAATCGAACTTTTNNTTCTTTCGTCATTCCTTTATTAATACCAATGATACCTCGTCTACTATTTAAAGTTATTGGGGGTTTGATACCAATTTTATTAGAGTGTTTCAAATGAGCTCACTAATGTTTTTATCCAATAGATATATAAAGGATTAAATAGCGAGAAAGATAAAAAATTAAGTATGTTTACTAAAACGTTTTTTAAAAAAGAGGAGTTGAATATATCGAAAAGATTAGTTACACTCATTAAATTCAATAAATATATTACTTTTAATGTTGGGAGAATTTCGATATTTGATCGCCAAGCTAATTAGATCGACATAGTCGTAATCAGTCCCAGGCATTGCACCACTTAGTAAAAGAGCATCCTCAATAGAACCTGCAATAGTTAAAATCTCATATGTGATATTATTTTGATCGAATTTTGGTAGTTTTGGTATTAGTCTTTCTGGAACATCTTCGTCATCATCTTCTTCCACGAGAATATCAGGTTCAACATCAATTAGGAAATCTTCAATAGCCATATCTTACAATATTTTTACAAAGTATAAAAAAGCACGGTTGGTTTGTGCGGTGCATGATTGTGGTTTTTCTTAAATCGTTTTTGAAAAAGAAGTGTTAGCTACATCAGTAGAAACCAATAAATTAGTTATGTTTTCTTCTTTCTCACATATTAAAGAATGAAAAAATAATAAGTTAATTTCAGAATGTTCTTATATATTCACATATTATATTATTTTATATCAACCTATAATATAGATTTGATAATAAGACATTATATAATCAATTTATATTCAAAATATTATGTTATGTTATGTTATTGTTGTTATTTTTTATTTTTGGCTTTTATGTAAATATATAAAGAAACACAAGGAACAAGGAGGGATTAAATAATGAAGTATCAACAAGCTAACATGCTCAGGATAACGTCAGTCTGTTTGGCTATTCTCTTTCTTGGATTAATGAGTGCTTCTGTTACATATGCTCAGACTGAAAGTTACAAGACTAATGGCATAATTAGTTTTGGTGAAGGCACTGACAATAAACAATTTAATGGCCCATGTGCTATCGCTATAGACTCAGCTAACAATATTTATATTGTTGAAAAATGGAATAATCGTGTCCAGAAAATTGCCAGCAACGAGGATTTCATAAAAAAATGGGGCTCTTATGGTGGTAGTAACGAAAGTTTTAATTCACCAACAAGTATTGCAATAGATTCTTCAGGTAATATTTATATTGCAGATAGTGGTAACAACCGTATAGATAAATACACAAGCGATGGTAAATATGTAACAAACTGGGGTTCTTGGGGTATAGCTAATGGGCAATTTAAAGATCCAGAAGGTGTTGCTGTAGATTCTTCTGGAAATGTCTACGTCGCTGATTCGAATAATAATCGAATTCAGGAGTTTAAAAGTGACGGTACGTTTATTACTCAGTGGGGTGAGCCTGGTAGTGACGCTGGAAAACTGACAAATCCATATCGTATTGCTATTGATTCTAAAAATAACATTTACATAATCGATAAAAATCGCATTCAAAAATTTGATAGCAATGGTAACTACCTGATACAATGGGGCTCTCAAGGTACTGGTGATGGACAATTTAATAATCCAACAGGTATCACCTTCGATTCATCTGACAATATTTATATCGCTGATAGTGGGAATAATCGTATTCAGAAGTTTGACAGTAACGGTAACTTAATTACTCAATGGGGTTCAAGGGGCACAGGTAATGGACAGCTCGGGAATCCGAGTGGCGTTGCAGTTGACTCGTCTGGTAATGTTTATGTCGTAGAATTTGACAATGATCGCGTTCAGGAGTTTACTCCTACCAATGATGTTGGTACAAACGATGAAACCAATGAGAATACTTCTGTTACGCCTCCAGAAAATCCAAAAGAAGAAGAGAGTTTGATTGGAGAAACAGTTAAGTCTATAATTAATATAATAACAAACAATGATAATCACCAGGAATCTAATATTAACAGCAAAAATAACAATAGTCCTATCACCGACAGCGAGGTTAGCACCAATAAGTTCAATTTCAATTTCTTTATAGTAATAAGCCTTGTAGCTGTTATAGGCCTTGCAGTTTACTTCATAAAAAAGAGGAAGAGATAAAATAGTTAGTATAGTATATTCTTTATATTTTTAATGTTCTCAAGCTTGATGTTTTCGCAATTTTTATAACATCACTACTTGAACCTTTAAATTTTATGTATTTTTATTCACCCTAAGTAACTTGCATGCATCTTCGGTTAAGAGCCTATCCGAAAAGTCAGTA
>DADN01000066.1:5000-14577 GCA_002509665.1 Methanobacterium sp. UBA8 | reverse complement strand
CCAATAATGATTGCCGCGATGTCATTTGGTGCATTAAGTAAAGAAGCAAAAATAGCACTTGCAATGGGTGCAACCCTTGCTGGTACTGCTACAAACACGGGTGAAGGTGGAATGCTTCCAGAGGAAAGAAAATATGCATCAAAACTCATAGCACAATACGCATCAGGCAGATTCGGCGTATCTGCAGATTACTTAAACAATTCAGAAGCAGTGGAAATTAAAATAGGTCAAGGTGCAAAATCCGGTATGGGAGGACACCTTTTAGGTGAAAAGGTAACAGCAGACGTTTCAATGATAAGGAAAATCCCAGTGGGAACTGATGCTTTAAGCCCAGCAAGACACATGGATATTGTGGGACCTGAAGATTTAAGCATGAAAATAGATCAGTTAAGAGAAATAACCGACTGGAAAGTACCTATAATCGTTAAATTCACTTCAGGTAGAGTCAGTGACGACGTTAAAATTGCAGCAAAAGCAGGTGCAGATATAATCGTCGTAGACGGTATGCAGGGNNGGAACTGGTGCAGGACCAGAAGTAGTCACAGAGCATTCAGGTGTTCCAACCATAGCTGCAATTGTAGAAGCTGATGAAGCATTAAAACACGTGAACCTACGTAGCAAAGTAAGCCTTGTAGCTGGCGGAGGTATCAGAAATGGTGCTGACGTTGCAAAAGCCATCGCTTTAGGTGCTGATGCAGTTTACATAGCAACATCTGCTCTGGTTTCACTTGGATGTAGAGTTTGCCAGACATGTTACACAGGAACATGCAGAAAAGGAATTGCAACCCAAAATCCTCAGCTTAGAAGACGTTTAGATTACGTAGAAGGAGGTAAACAGGTTGCAAGATACATAGAAGCTATGACTGAAGAAGCTTGTATGTTGACCCAGCAGGCTGGAAACACTGACCTGCAGAAACTTGAAAAAGATGATTTAAGGGCATTAACTGTGGAATCATCACTTTTAACCGGCGTTAAAATGGCTGGNNTAAGCTTCGATTTTCAACAGTAAAAAATCGAAGATTTTTTACATGCCCCAAATACTGTCAAAATTCAAAGAATTTTGACGCCGGAAGAAACTACGTTTCTTCGGCCGCAAAACGAAGCTTGCAAATCTACGATTTGCGCTCCAAAACCAAAGGTTTTGGGAGTTTTGCAGGCAGCAAAAATCGAAGTTAGAGAAAAATGCATAGCATTTTTCTATACATAAAAAATCGTAGATTTTTTAAGATTTTTGCCTGCTTCGTATTTGAGGGTTCCTTTTTTCTATTTTATTAAATGTCTTTTTGAATTTACTTATTTAACTTATATTCACGTGTTTTTTATAAATTATAATACATATTTATCCATTTAACAGCTATTTTTAAGATACCAGATCAAATATTACCACAAAAGTTATATATGATGCTGTAAGACTTTTAGTATCGGAAATAGGTTTCCTACAACCCCCTTCCGTCGGAAAACGGAAACATAGTTCCGTCAAGAAATGTATAAATTTCAAATTCAATGCATTTATGATCTAAAAATCAGGATAAAATAAATTGGAGGAAAAATTGTATGATTCTCGATAGTGGTGATACAGCATGGATGTTAATATCCACTGCACTTGTAATTCTAATGACAATTCCTGGTGTAGCTCTATTTTATGGAGGCCTAATCAGGAAAGAAAACGTTTTAAACACAATGTTACTCTCTTTTGTTACCTTTGCAATAGTAAGCGTTCTATGGTTTATTTACGGTTACGATCTAACATTTGGTGCGGACATGTGGGGAGTAATAGGCAGCATTACAAATCCAGTATTCAATGGAGTACTTGAATCAAACTCCCTTGCAACATTGGCACCTACAATACCCACAGGCCTTTACGCAATATTCCAGATGACATTTGCAGCTATTACAGTAGCTCTTATATCTGGTGCTATTGTTGAAAGAATGAAATTTTCAGCATGGCTTGCATTTGTACCAATCTGGCTTACTCTTGTCTACGCACCTGTAGCTCACTGGATGTGGGGAGGAGGATTCCTTGCACAACTCGGTGCTCTTGACTTTGCAGGAGGTATAGTTGTACACTTAACCAGCGGTATGGCCGCACTTGCACTTGTACTTATTCTTGGAGCAAGAAAAGATATAAGATTACTTCCTCATCACTTAGGATATTCAGTAATGGGGGCAGGACTTCTATGGTTCGGTTGGTTCGGATTTAACGCAGGATCAGCATTATCTGCAGGAAATTTAGCAGTTTCTGCTATGATTGTAACCAATACCTCTGCCGCAGTAGGTATGCTTGCATGGATGCTTATGGATAAATTAAAAACAGGAAAACCTACGTTACTCGGCGCATTATCTGGTGCAATTGCAGGACTCGCATCTATAACACCAGCAGCAGGATATGTAAATATTACAGCTGCCATAATAATAGGTTTCTTTGCATCAATATTTGCATACAGTGCAGTATCCTGGTTAAAACCACGCCTTGGCTACGATGATGCTTTAGATGTATTCGGTATTCATGGAATATGCGGTATCACCGGTGCACTCGCAATCGGTATATTTGCAAATCCCCTTATAAACAGCGTTACTACAGGCGGTATCCTCTTCGGAAATTTCCATCTAATTGGAGTCCAGCTTTTAGCTGTTATTGTCGTCGCAGTTTACTCATTTGTACTCACTGTTGTTATTGCAAAAATAATTGACAAAATCATAGGACTTAGAGTTACTGATGATCATGAGGTACAGGGCCTTGATGTTAACCTTCATGAGGAATCCGGCTACAGATTATCTTAGGTACCTATAAATGGATAAATGCCTAAATAATGAGAATATACTGGAAATAGAAGTAGTGAGTTGTGAAAAATGAAAAAGATAATCGCCATCATAAGACCCGATAAACTGGAAGCTGTGAAAACTGCTCTTGAAGAGATCGGATGTCATGGGATGACAGTAAGAGATGTAAAAGGTCGTGGCCGGCAGCTTGGTATTACAGAAAACTACAGAGGCCGGGATTACAGAATAGACATTCTCCCAAAGACTGAAATTGAAATAGTTACTCGAGAAGCAGACGTTGAAGGCATAGTCCAAACTATAATAGAAACAGCGAAAACTGGAGATATTGGAGACGGAAAAATATTCATATCCTCAGTTGAAGAAGTTATAAGGATCAGGACTGGAGAAAGAGGAGACAAAGCAATTTAACTTGCTCAATCCCAATTTGATCTCAAACACTAAGTGTGTTTGAGTATTTTCTATTTTTGTATTTAAATTCATTCTTTTTTTAAAATATTTAATAACTTTCTGAATTAATTAAAGAAAACTCTCGCGTTAATATAGTAATTACTTAATTTCTAGAAACATTTATATATTCTAAAATTTAATAGTAAACCGGAAGCATGTTTCCTTATTCCGGTATAGGAGAAAAGGAAATAAAACAAAGTAACAATGCAAAGAATTTCGAATTAAAATAAAAATAGTGAATTAAAACACGCTTGTCATGATATGATACCTACTATAACTCATATCTTGTAAAAATTTAATTATTATGGCAAAAAAAGCAATAGTCTAACTGATATGAGAAAAGTAAAGATTTTTAAGCCATATTTTTTAAGTCAAATGAGCCAATTAGTATTAAAAAAACTATGATTAATCATGACAGTCGAAACGTTTATATAAGATTAAGTAGTAAGTTCTATTATCGGAAGTAGGTTTCCGACATCCGAATGTAGACTTAACATAGGATGGGGGTGTGAAATTATAAAACGGGTATCTGGTGCAAAAATTAATGAATTTAGATTAAAAGAAGGGGCTTTTACATATTAAAAAAAGCGATTATAATTATTACATTTAAAAAAAAACACTCAACCGTCAAACGCTCTCAAAAATTCAAAGAATTTTGAGAGATTTTTCGGGCCACAGAACTCCGTTCTGTAGGTTGTCAAAACTTTCAGTTTTGACACCGCAAATCGGAAGATTTGCAGGCTTTGATTTTTGAGTGTTACAATTTAATACAAAATAAACAACAATATTGGAGGAAACAACACATGGTTCTTGATAGTGGAGATACAGCATGGATGCTTGTATCCACAGCTTTAGTAATGCTCATGACCGTTCCAGGTGTAGCATTATTCTATGGTGGTATGGCTAAACGAGAAAACGTTTTAAATACCATCTTTATGTCACTTATAGCTTTTGCAATTACAAGCGTAATATGGGTATTATACGCATTCCCATTAGCATTTAATGCAAGTATAGATCCCTGGGGATTGATTGGTGCTCCTGCAAATCTCCTGTTCAGCGGAATAGGCGTAGATGATCTTGCAGCACTCGCACCAACCATACCTACCACAGTTTACGCAGCGTTCCAGATGACTTTTGCTGCAATTACCGTAGCACTTATATCTGGTGCAGTAGTTGGAAGAATGAAAGCATCCGCATGGATAGTCTTCTCAGTAGTCTGGGTATCATTAATATATGTCCCAATTGCTCACTGGGTATGGGGTGGAGGATTCCTTGCACAGTTAGGTGCTCTTGACTTTGCAGGTGGTACAGTTGTACACATAGATTCAGGGGTTGCTGGTTTAGCTTTAGCACTTCTCCTTGGAAAAAGAAAAGATATCGCATTATTACCACACCACTTAGGTTACTCAGTAATTGGTGCTGCACTTCTCTGGTTCGGTTGGTTTGGATTCAATGCAGGATCTGCATTAACAGCAGGCGGTCTAGCAGGATCTGCATTCCTTGTAACTAACACTGCTACTGCAGCAGCAATGATCTCATGGGTAGCAATAGATATAATAAAAACCGGAAAACCAACCATTCTCGGTGCTGTTTCTGGTGCTGTAGCGGGTTTAGTAGCTATTACTCCTGCAGCAGGTTTCGTAACTGTAGACGCAGCAATAATTATAGGACTTGCAACCTCAGTATTCTCATACTTCGCAGTATCCTGGTTGAAACCACGCCTTGGTTACGACGATGCTTTAGACGTATTCGGTATACACGGTATCTCTGGTGCATGGGGAGCTATTGCAACAGGATTATTCGCAGCACCATTCATAAACTCATTAGGAACTGGTGTTTTCTACGGAAATCCAGGACAGTTACTTACTCAAGTAATAGCCATAGTTGTAGTCGCAGCCTACTCATTCATAGGTACCTTAATTATAGGTAAATTAATAGACATAACTATAGGTCTAAGAGTAGATGAGAAAACTGAAATTGAAGGCCTTGATACCAACTTACACGAAGAATCTGGTTACAGGATTTAAATAAAATGGATGTGATTAAATGAAAGAAATAATTGCAATAATAAGACCAGAAAAATTAGAAAATGTAAAATCTGCACTCGAATCAATTGAATGCAGAGGATTAACAGTTGTAGATGTAAAAGGTCGTGGCCGACAGCTTGGTGTTACAGAAAGCTACAGAGGCAGTGATTACAGAATAGATCTCCTGCCAAAAACAAGGCTTGAAATTATCGTAAAAGATGAAGAAGTGGACGAAGTTATTGACACCATAGTTAAAACAGCACAAACTGGAGACATTGGAGATGGGAAAATTTTCATATCACCAGTTGAAGATGTCGTAAGGATCAGGACTGGAGAAAGAGGAGAAAAAGCCGTTTAAATATTTAAACGGTTTTGACCCTATTTTCTAACTTTTACCCCACCACATTTTTTTACATTTTTTTATTTATTAAAGTTACAAAGACCATTAATTTTACAAACACGTATCATATTTAACAAATAGTAATTAAAGCGGTAAAAGGTAGCCAAATATAGATTATAATCACATTCTTGGCGGAATTTCTATGTACGAGGAAATAATACCCAATCTGTACATGATTAAGACAGGCAAACCTAGTTGCACCTCATATCTGATTTTAGGAACTAAACTAAACGTTTTGATTGATTCGGGGATAAACCAAAATTATGGAATCCTAAAGAAAGATTTAAAAGAAATAGGGATTAACATAATGGATTTAGATCTGGTTATAAACACCCATGAACACGTGGATCATTTTGGCGCTAATCGGTACCTCCAAAACAAAGTACCAATTATAACTCACCGCTATGCAGCCACCAAGATCATATCTGCAGACGATGAAGTGCTGCTTTGCCGCGCTTATGGACATAATCCTAAAGGATATCACGTACATTTCTGGCTAGAAAACATGAATGTGATAGATATGGGAGATTGGTTTTTAAAAATATTTCACACTCCCGGACATACTTCAGGATCTATATGCATCTATGAACCCCGTAAAAAAATCTTAATATCTGGAGATACAGTATTTGCCAAAGGTACAATCTCAGACATATCTAGTTCAGGAAGCTATGGGGAATACATCAATTCGCTGGCCAGATTAAATACCATGAAAATTGATTTGATGTTACCAGGACATGGTGCCATATCTAAAAATGTAGAAAAAGACATTAAAAAAGCTATAGATAACGCTAAAATAAAACATGAAGAATTTTTACAGAAAAAACACACTGGATAAAATTTATTTAACGTTATACTCTACTTTTTAAGGTTATCAATTATTCTATTTTGTTTTTATTTTTTTATTTAAAATTTGCACCATTTATATTATTCCAGAGTTCAAAATAAGATTTGATTTTTGAGTTTTTCAAAATATTTATATATCAAAACAGGTATAGTCCTAACTACCGGAACTATGATTCCTTGATCCGGTATGGAAGTGAATTTTTATGGAAGCAAAAAAAATTATAGTTTTAGGAGATACAAATTCAGGAAAAACCACGGCATTAGAACATATATGCAAAAATTTAACAAAAACTACAGCATTGGACTATGGAAAAGCATTAATAAATGACAAAAAAGCTCACTTTTTCTGTTCTCCAGGAAATAAAAGGTTTACATTCATGCAGGATATACTATCAAAAAATCTGGATGGGGCCATCGTATTTATAGATAATACAATAGGCATAACCAAAAATAACATGGAATTAATTCGCTTCATTGAAGAAAAAAGAGTACCTTACGTTATATTTGCAAATAAACAAGATATAAATGATAAACCATTAAATATAGATGTAAATGCGCCAATTATTCCAACGAATGCTATAACTGGACAGGGAATCAAAAATGGTCTAGAAAGGTTATTTAAATTAATGAATAATGAGCGCATGAAATTTAGACAAATAGCAGTTGCTGTATAACCTATGTTAATATAAACTTAACGTGACTTTAACTATTAAATTACAGGTGATTTTAATGATAAAAATCCTAGTTTTAGGAGCTTCCGGTTCTGGAAAAACCACAGCCTTGAAGCATATAAACAAAGATGAAAATATATCAATTTCATTATTTGACTATGGGAAAGCAACTATTGGTGAAGATACAGCTTACCTTTTCAGTTCTCCAGGTATAGAAGGATTTAAATTCTTAAATGATATAATATCCCCAGATGTTGATGGAGTTATAATATTTATAGATAATTCAATAGGTGCTACTAAAACAGATGAAGAAATAATCAATTTTATAAGTAATAAACAAATTCCTTATGTTATATTTGCAAATAAACAGGATTTAAACAATTCTAACTTAAAGATTAATTCTGACGCGATGATTATACCTACAATTGCAGCAGAAGGAATAGGAATAAATGACGGCCTGAAAATGCTGCTTAAATTACTAGGAAATGCAATACGTTACACAACCCAAGAAAAAGAATATGAAAATATAAGTAAATCAACAAGTGACATAAGTACAAAGCCCCAAAGAGAATTCAAGGATATAATTAGAGATATTAAATCAGCACGTGAAAAAGAACCACAAAAGCCAGATTTCAAAGAGATAGTTAAAAAAATTAAACCTTTACATAATAATGATGTTGAAAAAGCAGAAATTTGCAAATTAAAATTAACAATGCACCCCATAGAACTTGACAATGTAAAAAAAGCATTAGAAGGCCAGGGATTCTCCAATATAACTATAACTGAAGTTGGTTATATTAATAAAGAATCTACAGGCAAAGAAACATACAGGGGCAGCAGATATAATATAAATATCCCCCAAAAAGTACAACTCAGCATGGTAATGAGACGAGAAGATGTTAAATACGTAATTCAAGCTGTAGAACCTATTAAAACGGAAGATATCATCGATGATATATTCATATCCCCTGTAGAAAATGTAATAAGAATTAGAACTGAAGAAAGAGGTGAAGAAGCAATTGAGTAATATTTAGATTAAAATAGACAATCCGACTTATTTATAATTTAAAAAAAAATGAGAAGGGTAAAATTATTTACCATCCTCTTGTCTGAAGCCTTTCTTCTTCTGGAATTTGACTTATTTCAAGACCAGGCATAGCTTTTCCAAGCCCTTTTGAAACTTTAGCCAGAACTTCAGCGTCTTCATAATTGGCTGTTGCTTCAGTGATTGCTTTTGCAACTAATTCTGGATTTTCTGATTTAAATATCCCAGATCCAACGAAAACACCGTCTGCTCCAAGCTGCATCATGAGCGCAGCATCTGCAGGTGTTGCAACTCCACCAGCTGCGAAGTTTACAACAGGTAATTTTCCAAGTTCAGCTGTTTGTTTTACAAGTTTGTATGGAGCTTCAAGTTCTCTTGCAACTCCCCAGAGTTCTTCTTCAGTTTTGTTTCTAATTTCCCTTATGGTTCCCTGTATCACTCTCATGTGTCTTACAGCTTCAACCACGTTACCAGTACCTGCTTCACCTTTTGTCCTTATCATGGCTGCACCTTCATCTATTCTTCTTAGTGCTTCACCAAGATTTCTTGCCCCGCAGACAAAAGGAATTGTAAATTTCTTTTTATCAACATGATATTTTTCATCGGCAGGTGTTAGAACTTCACTTTCGTCAATCATGTCAACACCGAGGGATTCTAATACCTGTGCTTCAACAAAGTGGCCGATTCTAACTTTTGCCATAACTGGTATTGAAACCGCGTCCATTATTTCAATAACCTTTGAAGGATCTGCCATCCTGGCGACTCCGCCTGCAGCTCGTATATCAGCTGGAACTTTTTCAAGAGCCATTACTGCTACTGCACCTGAATTTTCTGCGATTTCAGCTTGTTCAGCGTTTACGACGTCCATTATGACTCCGCCTTTGGTCATTTTTGCAAATCCTTTCTTTAAAACTTCTGTTCCATGTAACATCAAATTCCTCCAAATGATTTTGTTAAATTAAATTTTTTTCCTAAATATAAGAGTTAAAAAGCATCTTATACTTAAAAACATTATTTAGGTTAACATTATATAACAATTGTTATATTATAAATCTTTTTATAGATTATCTATTAATTTGATTTCAAATATTAAATAGTTTAACAGCATCATTTTCAGATACCCAAAAATTTGGTGATGATATTGTACACCCTATAAAAAGTCATGATCATTAACGGTAGACACATTTTTAAAGTCTATACTAATTTCTTGCATTAGATCTAAAGTAGTTTGAATTTAAGTAAAACGTTAAAAGTAGCATAAATTTATAATTACACTACCCTATCAAAAAGAATGGCTTTTTTCAAAGCTTAAACCTTCTTTTTTTGCTTAACAACTGACCAATTATTATTATAAATTTGTTGT
>DADN01000066.1:0-4963 GCA_002509665.1 Methanobacterium sp. UBA8 | reverse complement strand
TTGAAAAATTCTGAGAATTTTTCAAACTTCGTTATAGTTCTGTTTAACGAAATAGATTATTAACAATTTTCAAAATTTGATAAAATTGAAATATAACTAAAGCTACTAAATATCAATACCATGACCTATATGTAGCCAGTAATTTACTTTAATTTTTTCAATTTTTATTCGATTATAAATTTCATAAGGTAAAAACTACTTTTTTACTTTTAAAAACAACATAAATTTCCATTTTTTATTTTACAAATTAATAGTTCATCTCCAATGTGATCATATTACCATTAGTTAGATTTTTTGATATTGCAGTAAACTTAAAGTATTAATAATTATAATATAATTAATATATTTGATTAATTGATTTACATATAAAAAGGAGATAAGAAATGAAAATAGCAGATGAATTAAAAGGTAAAGAAGTTGTAGATGCATCTGGAAATAAAATAGGTGAAATAAGTGATGCAGAATGGGATCCTCAAACTAACAGAGTTGAGTCCCTACTTGTTACAGAAGGAGGAGCCTCTGCCAAGCTGGGAATGGGCAAAAAAATAGAGATACCCTACAGCGAAATTAAAACTATAGGCGATAAAGTGCTCTTAAACAGTACCAGTGAATCTGAAAGTGTAGAAGAACCTCCAAGCATAGAAGAAGTTAAAAGAAGAGAAGAAGAGATATAGAATTTCCTACCAACCCCTTTAATTATTCCATTACAAATTTCATACCCTAACTCCAAAGAAGAGAAGAAAAAATATAAAGATCCCATTACTTATTTTTACACTTCTAATTTATTTTTACAAATTGTCTTCTATTCATTTCCAATTACTAGAAAAATACAGACAATATAACTAATTTATGGATCTATCACCATTAGGAGTTAAAATTTAAAACTTAACAAAATAAGATTATTCTATGTTGATACTACCATTCCATTTATCCTAACTCAGAAGAACTTTTAATTTAATTACATTAACATTCAATTTAAATGATCAAATAGGGTTAACTATATAAAAAAATAGTCTAACTTGATAATAAACAAGATCATAGAACATACATTAATTTCCAGTTAGAAAATAGCGAAATATCATTGGAAATAAAAATTAATTAAAATTTAATAAGTATTTAATTATTTATCTAATTTTTAGAAAGTACAATTTTAGTACTTTCCATAATTTTATAGAAGTTAGTAGTTTTCTAAACATTCATCCATTAGAACCTTAGCATCCTCATTTGCAGGATTTATTAGTATTGCTCGATTGAAACACTCTGCTGCCTTTTCAAATTCATCAAGTTCCATAAGGGCAACGCCTTTATTACTCCAGATTATATCATTTTTAGAATCCAGATTCAAAGCTTCATCATAACAATTTAAAGCTTCATCAAACCTTCCAAGCTCTAAAAGAGCATTACCTTTACGATTCCAGGTTGATGCATCAGGTGCTTCTTCAAGACATAACTCTAATGCTTTATCATAAGCCGCGAGTGCTTCTTCAGTCCTTTCTAATTCTGTCAAGATATTTCCCTTTGCATTCCATACGTCTGGATTTTCAGGCTCTATTTCTAAAATTTTATTATAGCACTTTAAAGCATCTTCAAATCTTCCAAGCATCTCTAAAATAAATCCTCTCCAGTACAATACAGCAGTATTAGCTTTATTTATCTTTAAAGCTTTTGTATTGCACTTTAATGCTTCTTCAGGCTTATTTGAATTTAAAAGAGCTATTGCCTTATTGTTCCAGATGAACTCATTCTCCGGATCATTCGCTAATGCCTTATCATAATTCTTGATGGCTTCATCGAACTTACCTAAACGTGACAAATTGTCTCCCCTCTTATTTAAGAGATAAACATCTTCAGGGTCGTGTCTTAAAGCTGCCGTATAACACATTACAGAATCGTTGAACCTTCCGGAATCAAACAATATATCTGCTCTTTTGGTTATCAAAGATTTTTCATCTATTTTTTCGCCTTCCCATTTATCAACTGGATATTTTTTAAACCTTATTATCTGGAACAGCGAATCATCATCTGTATCATCAGGATACATCTTTCTAAATTCTGCTTCCAGCTCTGCAGCATTCTCGAAACCCTCTTCTCTTGCAAGATTATCATCTTTAATGATATCTTTAAACTCCATAATCTCCACGCCAGTTACTTCAGCTTCAAACAGCTTTTTACGTTCTTTAGATACAAGATTCCAGTAGCAGTGAAGACGGTCCCCTGGAGACAACGGTTTTTTCCATAGCTTCCGTATTGTGGTAGTTTTTTTACCTGTTATAAGTTCTAAATGACTGCTTCCAAATAACAATATAGGCATATGCGACCCCCGCCTAATAAAAAATAATAGTTAATCTATAAATTCATTTCCAAATTCCGCTGTTTTTATTCTCACTTTTTTTAAGAATGGCTTTACAGCCTCACCAATTTCTTTAAGTTCATCCCTTGATGGAACAGGAGTACCTTGTAGTCTTTTATCTAATACTGCTTTATCCCTGAATTGTTGAATTGTATATATATCAGTTGTTATACTTTTTGCAATTTCTGTTATGTCTTCAGGATCCATTAGGAAAGGCACATAAGTTGTCCTGCATTCCAGATATATTCCATTATCTGTGCAAATTTCCATACATTCTTTAACCTTATCCCCTATGTCTGATCCTATAATCTTTTCATACTTATTAAAAGGAGCTTTAATATCTAAAGCCACATAATCCAGTAAATCTATAAGTTCAGAAAGTTTATCTGGAAAACATCCATTTGTATCCAGTTTAGTTTCTAATCCCTGCTTTTTACTGTATTCCAAGATTTTTTTCACATCATCATACTGTATAAGAGCTTCCCCTCCAGTTATCACAACGCTATCTATAAAATCCATGGAACTTTCAATTTTATTGAAAACTTCAGGGAGTTCTACAGGTTTTCCATTATCTATAAGTTCTGGATTATGGCAGTACGGGCACCTTAAGATACATCCTCCTGTAAAAATAACAAGGGATATTTTTTCAGGAAATTCCAGAGAGGATACAATCATATCTCCTATCATCATTTAAATCTATCCATTTAAATAATAAACTCAATCTAAGACTTTAATCTTATCTTTAGATTAATTAAAAAGTTATCCAATTAAATCTTCAAGTATTTTAATAAACCTGGCATCTTCTTCCATTGTTCCGACACTCACCCTTACCCAGTACTCATCCAACCCTTTAAATGAAGCGCAGTCTCTTACAATAACTCCTCTTTTTAAGAGCTCTTCTGCAAACTCACTGGAAGTCATTCCAGTTTCCTTAACACCTACAAGCAGATAATTTGATTTTGAAGGGTAAACTTTGAGTTTATCGAATTTAGACATGTTTTCATATAAAAATTCTCTACTCTGGATTCCAATTTCTATGGATTTTTGTATGTATTCATTATCATCCAGTACTGCAGATGCAGCTTCATATGAAAGCTTCGTAAGGCTGAATACTGGTTTTACCCGGTGCATATATTCTATAAATTCAGGATTTGAGATGGCATAACCTATTCTCATTCCAGAAAGTCCAAAGACCTTAGAGAATGTCCGTAGTAGAAGTAAATTATCATAATCTTTTATCAGATCAACATTGTTAACTTCTGAAAACTCAAAATATGCTTCATCTGCAACCACAAGGGCATCTGTACTTTCAAGTACCCGCTTAATATCTTCCTTGTCTATTAATGTTCCTGAAGGATTATTTGGAGTGCATAAAAAGATTATTTTTGTTTTTTCAGATAAAGCCGCAATTATTGAATCTACATCAAGCTTGTTTTTCTCCATGTCCCATAGGGCATATACTGGAACTCCGCCATGAATCTTTAAAGTAAATTCATAGTACATATATGAAGGCAGAGGGACTATAAACTCGTCGCCTGGTTCGATTAATGTTTTCCCAAGTACATCAAGGATTTCATCTGCCCCATCCCCACCTATTATTATGTTAGAACTGTTCACTCCAGAGTATAAAGCTAACTTTTCCTTTAATGGTTCTAAATTTGTTTCAGGATACTGGCTTATTAAATGGAGACTCTCTTTTATCGCTTCCATTGATTTTTCAGACGGGCCAAGCGGATTCTCGTTTGATCCAAGCTTTATGATTGTTTCAGGATCGAGATTATATTTTTGTGCTATTTCTGGGATTGATTTTCCCGGAACGTAAGGATCAAGTTTTTTTACAGTGTCTTTTACTTTAACCATATGATCACCAGTTACTCTACTATTCAATTACTGTATTATATTTTAAATATCATGCGATTCTATTAATTTAAGTCGAAAATTATTCATTTTTTGCTAATTTCGCGTATCTTACAGCATGATCCTTAATGCCTTCTATTTCTTCATCTGTAAGCTTTCGGACTGCCCTTGCAGGGGCGCCGAGAATTAAACTTCCTTCCTCAAATTCTTTTCCTTCTGTAACTAATGCTCCTGCCCCAACAATACAGTTTTTCATGATTTTTGCACCATTTAAAACTGTAGCATTCATTCCAATAAGACAATTATCTTCGATTTTACACCCATGTAAAACTGCAGCGTGCCCTACAGTCACGTGATCTCCTAATTCAACGGGATAATTCTTTGATGAATGTACGACACAATTATCCTGAACATTGGAGCCCCGACCGATAACGATTTTGCCATAATCGCCCCGGATCACAGCACCGGGTCCGATGTAGCAATGTTCACCCAGCTCTACGTCACCGATTACGGCAGCCTGTGGATGAACAAAGCTTGTGGCCGAAATTAATGGGCGCTTGTTTTCAAATGCATAGATTGACATAGAATTCCTCCATTTATATACTTGTACTCTGCTAACCCTAATTCTATATATTATCGTCGGTTAAATTTTCGCATGACTGCGTTGTCGTCAATCGCAATACGTCCAGTATTACTCGTTCTGACGCCCACTGACGGGCTAATGCGGCGATGCCAGGACGGCAAGGAGCCGCGCCT
>DADN01000205.1:21450-22636 GCA_002509665.1 Methanobacterium sp. UBA8 | reverse complement strand
AAGCCATCAGACTTGTCATTATCATCTAAAATTCATTAGTGGGGGTTTTAGATTTGTTATGTAAAATATATGAAAACAGCCATAAAATTATTAGTACTATTATCATTGTTTTTTTTTAGTTACAATGATATTACTAGGCATTGTTGTACTATTTTTAAAATAACCCTACTTCATATTATAGGTTATTCCTGAAAAATAATAAGTTAGCTTAAATTCATCATTAAATATCTATTTTATCTCTTTTTCTATAGGCCATCCCCTGGAAGATTGCTATCAGCTCTCCATTATCATCAGTAATTGTAATGGTATAAGTACCGAGCTTTGGATTTGTAGATATTTCTTCTGCTTCTGCAAATAGGGTTCCAGAACTAGCAGCTTTCATAAAGGATATATTTGCATTTATAGCTACTGTGACTGTTTTATAAGAATTTGCAGCAACAGCAAAGGTAAAATCTGCTAAAGTAAAAATAGCTCCGCCGTGGACTGTTCCAATCCCATTAAGATGATTTTCAGTTATTTCCATTTTAGATTTTGCCCATCCTTCTTTAACTTCCAGTAGTTCTATACCTGCATATTCAGCAAATTTGTCTTTTTTAAAGAATTCTTTAATCTCTTCCATCTTAATTCCCCATAAATATAGATTAAATGTTTAATATTCTATAAATTATTACTTCTAAAGATTTTTTACTCTTTTATACTTTTATAATTACTTAATCTTCTTCATTAATGTCCTTTTTCTTCAGAACTTACTTCCAGTAACTCTTCAATAGACTTCTTTCTAAATATTTTTCTTTTCATAGCCCACAACTCAAAGGATTTTTGAAAATAGTCCAGTTAGTTTAAAACAGCAGCAGCAATTTAACAATAAAAACATGTATTTTCATTTGATTTTTTCGATTAATGGAGTTTAAACTAATTTAAATAATAATTGACGCTATTTTTAACATTTTTTGACTTAGTTAATTATTATAATAATAAAATATAAATAATTATTACTTACAATCATCTAAAATTCATCAAATGTCTTTTTCATTAAGCAATTAAAATACCGTATTTTCATTTATAACTTCATATTAAGATTAAAAAGAGGAAATATTATGGATATTAAAATAGATATCAATGAAATTATGGGAGAAAATGCTAAAAATGGTTATATCCCTGTAGAATTGATAACTGATAGAGGTGA
>DADN01000205.1:12200-21396 GCA_002509665.1 Methanobacterium sp. UBA8 | reverse complement strand
AAAGAAAATGGCATAGCCTCCCTTAGAATCCGTTACAGATACCCTCATAATATTAACGAATCATTATATGATGTAATTACTGGAATTAAGTTTCTTGAAAATGTAGGGACCTCTAAAATTGCTTTAGTAGGCCATTCACTTGGAAGCGCAGTGGTGATCCAAGCTGCTGCATTATCCAGTTCTGTTAAGACAGTAGTTACACTTGCAGCTCAAAGTCACGGGTCAGATTCCGCATCTAGTTTTCCTCAAGGTACTTCATTATTGTTGATCCACGGTTCCGATGATCATGTTCTTCCAAGTAGCTGCTCCAAACAAGTCTACAATAAGGCACATGATCCAAAAGAAATAGTTATATTAACCGGAAATGGACATTGTCTGGATGAATCTTCTGAAAAAGTCCACCAGATAGTATATGATTGGATTGTATCTGAATTAACCAGTTAAGCATTTAATTAAAACGTATATAGCGGTTTTTTAACGATAAGTCACTTTGACCTATTACATATAAATAAATCTCTTCAGTTTCATCTGTTTTCACTGGTTCCCACCCTTTAAATTTCCAGACGTATGAGACAACTCTAGTTCCAGGCTTTAACTCTTCCAGAAATTTAGGTTTTAATTTTTGATTGGCTGTATCACTTAAAAATAAAGTCACCACAGTAGCTTCACTGATATTCTGGTTAAAAAAATTTCCCCATACAATTTTAGCCTTGTTTCTAATACCTGAAAGTGTTATGACTAAACGAGACCAGAATACACGTGAAGGGTCTGCTTCCAGCCCTACTGCCTTCGCATTATACTTTTTAACAGCATTAATCACAATTCTGCCGTCGCCAGAGGNNCTGCCATATCCAGCATCTGTTTAACTAATTTTTTAGAAGTAGGCTGAAATCCAGCACCTATGATACTTGACCAGAATATCCAGATTAAAAAAAGTCCAATTAATGCTATAATTATAAGTATAAATAATGAAAATGTCATTTTGCGCTCCGATTTTTATATTATTCAATAATAAATTTGATCTCTATATACTGTTAATTAAGATTTATCTTCAGTATAAAATTAAGCCGGAAATTTCAAATTTTTGACAGATGTGTATGCCTGTCATTTTATGCATTTAATTTAATTGCTAATCTTGACTTTTCGAGAGCTAAACCTAATTGTAAACCAATCGAACTAAGATTTTCGAGGCTAATATCATTATAATGTTTTATCTGTCTGCTGCCCATATTTAAAAGCCCTATTATATCATTACCGCTTTTAATGGGTAATATTAACATGGTTTTTATACCATTTGCTTTAACAGCGGGTTCAAGGGAGTCATATTCTTCAGATTCGGATGTTATATATACTAAATTCTGTTTTTCAAGAGTTTTACTGAAGAGATCTTTGAACATACCAGCCATGCACATATTTTTAAGGCCTTCCGGAAGATTTCTATGTACCCTCAGAGTTAATTCTTCTTTATCATCATTAAGGTAAATACAACCCATTTCAAAACCCAGTGAATCTATAGTAGATTTCACTGCCTTCTCAAGCATTTCATCTTCACCGCTTGTGGAATTGAGTACAGTTGAAATCTTGTTCATTGCAAGCAATGTGTTGGCAAATTCCTCTTTTTCACTGGTTAACCTCTGCATCTTCAGATATCCTGAAAGTTCATCAGCTGCCATCTCCACGTTTTCAATACTTACAGAACTAACTGAAGTTAAAGTAGTCAGCAGAAGTATAGATCCCATTGCAGAATCTGCATCGATAATTGGAATAGACAGCATCAAAGAAATAGATCTATCTTCCATTATGGATTTGACATTTTCAAGATAAAAGTCTCCATTTCCAGCAGATTTTGCCTCCAGTGTATCCATACTTTTTTCAATAAATTCTTTAATATTTGAAAGTAATTTGCCAGTTAACTGTGATGTTTCGTATGCAGGCAGTATATTTCCATTGTCCTTTAAAAATATTGTACAGTATTTATACGGAATTATATCTTTGATACTTCCTGTTGCTTCTTTCATAAGCTGTTCTTCACTACTTGCCGAACTTGCGGCCTGAGCTATAGATAACAATGTTTCTAGCTCGCGTTTTGTGCGCCGGGACTGTGAAAGTTCTTCCCCCATAATAACACTGCCAATAACCGTTTCATTATCATCCGAAATTGGCTGCAGTGATATTTTATATGGCCGATATACACCGGATTTTTCTATCATATCTACTTCAATAGTTATTTTATCATTCAAGCTTAAAGAGCGTACAATATTTTCGAGCATATTTATCTGTTCACTGCTTATTACCTCACGCAGATTCTTCTTTCCTGGAAAAAATGTATCAAAAGAATTATTGGATGTTATTATGTCCATATATATGTTAATGGTAAATACCAATGCGTCAGGACGGTTAATTGACATTTTAAGTTCCGCTTCTTTTGACTGCAATATATGTAATCTTGAAGCAGCAGATACAATCTCTTTTGTTTCTTGAATATCAAGATCAACAGGTTCAGATATTATCTCAGGTTTTTCAGGGATAGACTGTTTTAAAAACCATAATTTACTCCTGCCCACGAATTTAAAATCCAATATTTCTTTTGCATGTAATATTTCAAGGTATTTAAGCACCGTAGCTCTACTTCTGCTTGTACCCCTTGTTATTTTATCCAGCATGCAGTCTTCAGGCGGGTGAGATTTAATATATGACACAATCAGCCTTTCAGTATTTGATAATTCTTCCATGATCTTCATCTCGAATCTTTATACTATATAGTATAATTATATACACATATATAAATATTACGTGCTGCTCTTATCTCGCCTTATTCTTTTTATATATGATGTTTTTGATTTATCAAAAAGTAAAGTTTAAATACCAGAAATTATACTATAAGGTATAGTTATACTATAAAGTATATTTTCAATATATCACATTTTAAGGAGAATGGATACGATGTATGAAGAAAAAGTAAAAGAATTAAAAGAATTATTAGGACTAAAAGGAAGTCCTGTAGCTGTAAAACTGGTAAAATCAGCCAGTGAAATACCTGAAGGTTACTCTAAAATAAGTGAAAAGAAAAGGCACTGTGAATTTGTCCAGGAGGCAAGATTAACTGGAAATAAAGGTTATGCAACTTCTGACGAACATTTATGTAAAGGTGGGGCTGGATTAATGGGAATTGAACCATTACCTGCAAGCGTAGCATCTGGAAAAATGTACCACCAGCTTGGAAATTATGAAACTTTAGAAGGCGCACAGGAAACCATCACTGCTATTCCTAAATCCAGCGAAAATTATTATGCTTCAATTTATTCACCCTTAGAA
This sequence comes from Methanobacterium sp. UBA8, assembly GCA_002509665.1. GTDB lineage: Archaea > Methanobacteriota > Methanobacteria > Methanobacteriales > Methanobacteriaceae > Methanobacterium_D. The sequence continues at coordinate 18,081 of DADN01000205.1, read as the reverse complement.
AGTGCAGAATATGATCCAGATGTCATAGTTCTTGTAATTACGCCAAAACAGGCCTTAAGAGTATCTCAAGCTTATTTAAGAGCAAAAGGCGGTAGAATTTCCAGCGACTATTCAGGTATACAATCATTATGTGCCGATGCAGTAGTAGCAGTTAAAGAGCGGGGCGTGCCAAACATGACCCTTGGATGCAGTGGTTCACGTAAATACGCTAAAGTAGCAGATGAAGAAGTTGTTATAGGTATACCTCCTAAAAATTTCGTTGAAATAGTAGATGCCTTAAGAATATTTAAAGGTAAATGGGGAGAACTTTAGGAGAAAACAGCCATGAAAACAGTTGAAGCTCTGGGAATTAAGGGACCTAATTCTGCCATACTTGCAGAAAATATTATAAAAAATGGTGCAGATGACGGGCTTATCTTAACTCTTAGCCCAGGATCAGAAGAGGGCCTTGAAAACGTAGCAGAGAAATATGATTTCACATTTGAAGTAGAAAAGTTAGAAAAACAGGTCGTAGTTAGAATGACAATGTCACAGACAGAAGAATTAGACGTTACAGGTGAAACATGCCCCGGACCTATCATACTGGTAGGGGACAAGCTTAGTTCTATGGCAACTGGAGAACGCTTAAAGGTCAAAAGTAAAAGCAGTGAAGCCATTGAAGATATAGCTATTTCAATTCCAGAAATGAGTGGCAAAGTAGTTGAAAAAGGTATAGATGACAACAAGAGTTATATTTTACTGGAAAAAGTAGAAAAAGCTGCTTCAACATCCACTGTAGTATCCAACAGAGATAAAGTGCTTGTTGCACAAAGTAATGGAATAGGTAATGCAGAACGTGCCTATGCCACATTTATATTCTCAAAAGCTGCTGCCAGCATGGGCAAAAAAGTGACAATATTCCTGCTCATGGATGGAGTAAGCATAGCTAAAAAAGGTAACGCAGAAAAGGTTAAACATCCGGCTTTCGATAGATTGGACAAGTTAATGGTAGAAGTTATTGAAATGGGTGCTAAAGTTTACGTGTGCGAGCTCAGTGCTGAATTTAGAGGAATGAAACAGGAAGACCTTGTTAAAGGTACCAGCCTTGCAGGAGCTGCAACATACATAACACTGCTGAGCGACCCTACATATGCAGTTGTAAACTTCTAAGGGAGGAAAAAGAATGATAGTTACATATCCCGTAATAATACTCGCGATACTGGTGAGCGGTATTGCAAGCGGTTTTATAACATTTAGAATGTCAGGTATGCGCTTGGCGCCGCACTTTGGTGCTTTGATACTGGCACTTATAGTCACAATTGCAGCTATTGCCACAGGTAATACGCTGGTTCTCTACGCAGCTGTAGCGTTGCAGTTAATTGCTGTTATTACAGCATTTACACAGACATGGGCAACGCTTAAATATAATTTCCAGACATCACCAGCATATGCTCCACACCTGGCTCTCATGGCTATGATTCCTGTGCTTGCAATTGCATCATTGATTTAATTTAATTATATTTTTTTTAATTCTTTTTTAAATTCTTAATTTTTTTTATAAACAATATTGAGCATTTATTTATTTAGCAATTCTTTAATTTAATTGAAATGCGCCCTAATATCATACTACAGATTATTTATTTAACTTACAGCATATAATAAAACCAATGATAACCAAAGAGAAAGAAAGAGTAAGAAACCTAATCTGGAGCACTTTAGAGAACAATAATTTATCTAAACCTAAAAGTTTTGAACGACCTCCAAAATCTCCCTATGGAAGAATACCTGGTTTCTCAGGCTCGACTGAAGCTGCAAAAATGTTAAGAAGTACTGAAGAGTGGCAAAATGCTGAAGTTATTTTTTCAAGCCCCGATTCGGCCCAGATAAAAATCCGTGAATATGCATTACTTGATAAAAAACTTTTAATTATGGCTTCACCCAAGCTCAAAGATGGATTTCTTTTAATAGATCCATTTAGTGTTAAAGGAAATGAAGAAGCAGCATCTACTATAGATGGAGCTTTTAAATTTGGAAAAAAGATTCATGAATTCCCTCAAGTAGATCTTGTGGTGGAAGGTTCTGTGGCAGTCGATAAATCTGGGAATAGGCTTGGAAAAGGTGGAGGTTACGGAGATAGGGAAATATCCGAGTTAATATCTGAAAAGGCTATTTTGATAAGTACACCAGTTGTAACTACTGTTCATGAAATCCAGATTATAGACGAAGTCCCTACAGAAGAGCATGATCAAAAAATAAATATGATTATAACACCTGAAAGGGTAATCAGGATCATTTAACTTGTTAAATTATGTTATGCTTAAAATAATGCATCAAAAATTAATGATTATTAGTAATGATATGGTTATGTCCATATTCATAATAGAGTCTAAAAAGTAGACAATACATTAAGTTGTAGTATTGACCAATTAAACATGGTCTTTGTTTAAGAATTTAAATTTAATTCACAATATTTATACTAAATATGGCCTCTTTACCATGTGCAGGTCACAGGGATGTAAATTCATGAAAAATGAAAAAAATAAAATCAAAAGTTTTATGGATAATTTATCTGTAAAACGCCGGGAAAAAGAGAAAAATTCTAAAAAATCACAATATATTGGTGCAATAGTTGTTAACGTAATTTTATTGTATATTTTTAATAATCTACTTAACTGGCAGGTTCATTTCATTACTAATGCGCTTAATGAAGTTTTATGGGTAATAAACCTTGCAATTATCGCTACAATCATTGGAAACATAATACTTCTTATCTTCAATCAGGAATGGTTCAGGCATATAATAAAAATAATTTTGAATATATTTGCATTTACTGCTGTATATTCAATTTACAGCATATTTCCATTCAATTTCAGTTCATTTTTGATTGACTGGAGTGCGACAATTGCTTTAATATTTATAATGGTAGGTATAGCAGTTGCAACTATAATTGAGCTTTTTTTCTTGATTATCAGCATACTGGCAAGATTTAATGTAATTAATNNTTTTCTATTTTCACTATTTAATCCAAAATCTTATCAAATCATTCTAATTTACTCAATTTCCTTTATTTCATCCATCCAACGCTTACTCATATCAATATCCTTTTTAATTTTCATTATTTCATCCAAAATCTCATCAATATTTTCAGCAGATATCAATACAACCACGTCGCCTTTATCAAAGACAGAATGATCTTTGAGTACGACTCCATTTTCACCTACAAATCCAACAGTTGACTTTAATTTGTTCATTTAGCGCCTCCTTATTAAACTAAAGACTATCCACTTNNATTTGCCCATTTAGCGCCTCCAATTACATAAAATTAAAAGTTACTTAATTATTCTCCAATAACAGTTACCTCTATTTTCCGCAATCTGCCTGAAGTATCTGCTTCTATAAAAAATAAATCCTGCCACGTCCCCTTGATAACTCTTCCATTTCTTACAGGCAGTGTTCGATCTGGAGGAAGAAGCATGGATCTTAAATGTGAATAAGCATTTACATCATGTTTCCAACCTTCTTTTGGAGTTAAATTATCAAGTAATTTTTCAATATCTTCCCTTAAATTACTCTCTAACTCTGTCAATGCAAAGACTGCAGTAGCGTGTGGAGCAAAGACATGTACAATACCATTACTGATCTTAGATTCTCCAACTACACCTTCAATTTTATGTGTTAAATTAATAATATCTCCTGCTTTTTCAGTTTCTATATGAATAGTTTTCGTAAAAATCATAAAAGACCACCTGACCAATTTAACTAAATTTTAACTTAAATCTGCGAGATTTATTTTCTCAAATGTTTATCCAGCGTGATGTTTATTTATATTGTCTTTATTGATTATTTTACTTTTACAATTTTCTGACTTTGCATTTCCTTTAAAATAATTTGAAAATAAGTAGTAATATTGAAAATATCCATGTAAATTATCCTAAAAACCACAACGTATATATTAGTATTTAACTTTGATAATAATATAATAATACTTTTCATATTAACAAATTATTTTATAAGAATACTTAAAAGAAGATGAAAACATGATGAAAGCCGGCAATTACTCATTTGGGGACAACTTTGAAATATTTGACAACCTGCTTGAGGGAGTATTGGTATATGAACCTGTGTATGATAATAACGGTAAAATCCATGATTTTATTGTAAAATATGTTAATTCTGCTGCAATAGCAGGTTCTGGTAATTCTTGTAAGTATTACATTGGCAAATATATCAGTAATTTATATGGACCGGATAATTTAGAACTTCATTTTAAAATGTATGAAAATATTATTGTTACAGGTAAAAATAAAACATTTAAGGCATATTTACCTCAATTGAATAAATATTATCAAATTTCAGGCTTTCCAATTGATAATAGCCTCTTTGTCATGTTGAGAGTAGAGATTACTGGTGATGAAGAAGATGGAAGAGAACTAAGAAATAGTGGTGATAATTTAGAAATTAAAGATCAAGAAGAACTAAAAAAATCTAATGAAGAATTAAGAAGTGAAATTAAAGAAGAAAAAAAATTGAAAGAAATATTAAATGGAAATGAGGAAAAATTTCGTTTAATATTTAATAAAGCAGACGACATGATCAGTTTAAATCTGGTGAATGAAGATGGTACACTTGGGAGGTTTATTGAAGTAAATGAAGTTGGTGTTAAACGATTAGGTTATAGTAAGGAAGAATTTTTGAATATGACTCCTTATGATATTGATAAAGAATACAAAACTCGAGAAGCTCTGGCAAAGCCATCAAAAGAGAGTCATGCAACATTTGAGACTGTTCATACAACTAAAGACTCTCAAAGAATACCTGTAGAAATTACTGCCCATATTATTAGTTATAATGGGAAAGATGTTGGACTCTCAATTTCTCGCGATATAAGTGAACGTAAAAAAGCCGAGGAGTCATTAAAAGAAAGTGAAAATCGCTACCGTAAATTATTAGAGAACTGTTTTGACGCGGTTGTGATTCATAGTGAAGGCAAACTTATTTGGGCAAATAGTGCTGCAATGGGACTTTTAGGCATAAAAAACTCTGAAGAGTTCATAAATACACCTTTAATTGATTTTGTACATCCAGATTATAAAAGCACAGTTATAGAACGTATAGATAATATGGTAAAGAATACAACCGTTCCCCCAATAGAAGAAAAATTTTTATCAATAGATGGAGAAGCCATAGATGTAGAAGTTTTAGCAACTGGATTTACCTACAACGGCAAAAATGCGGTTCAAGTTGTTTTTCGTGATATAAGTGAACGTAAAGAGACAGAAAAAGCACTTAAAGATTTTGCAATACTGCAAGCAAAGATCATGAGGGCCTTAAAAGAAAGTGAGGAAAAATTCCGTTTGATATTTAATAATGCAAACGATATGATCTCTTTAAGTGAAATTGATAAAAATGGGATGCCTGGAAGATATATTGAAATAAATGAAGTCGGTGTTAAAAGATTAGGTTACAGTAAGAAAGAATTATTAAATATGAGTCCAGTTGACATAGTTGCGCCTGATAAAAGAGCAGAAATGCCAGTTAATGCAGTACCCTTAACCAAAAAGGGCTACAGCAATTTTGAAATAGTTCATGTTACTAAAGACGGCAAAAAAATACCTGTTGAAGTTAATGGACACATGATTAAATACAAAGGAAGAAAAGTTTACCTTACAGTTTGTCGAGATATCACAAGACGTAAACAACTGGTTAACGCTTTAAAAGNNAAAGAGAGTGAAGAAAAATTCAGGGAAATATTCCATAATGCAAATGACATGATTACGTTGCATGAAATGAATGAAAATGGAATGCCTGGAAAGTTCATTGAAGTAAACGAAGTTGGATGCAATCGATTGGGTTATACAAATGAAGAATTCCAAAATATGTCTCCTGTAGACATTGTAGCTCC
>DADN01000205.1:11849-12176 GCA_002509665.1 Methanobacterium sp. UBA8 | reverse complement strand
TAAATACACATATTTTTAAATTTAAGGGAGAAACAGTAGCTCTTGGTATTTCCCGTGATATTACAGAACGAAAAGAATCAGAAGAAAAATTAAAAGAACTTTTAGATAAATTAAGTCATTTAAATGAAGAATCAGAGCGATGTATTTATACAGCAGCCAATTATCTACAAGAACATCTAGAGACACTTACAGATATCACAAAACAGTTGAAACATGATTATAAAGATAAAATAGACACTACTGTTGAAAATTTCATTGATAGTATTGTAGATGAAAGTGAACATTTAAAACTGATGGCTCTTAATTTACTGGAATATGAAGATATTT
>DADN01000205.1:0-11794 GCA_002509665.1 Methanobacterium sp. UBA8 | reverse complement strand
GAGTATTTCAGAGCTTAATCACCAACGCTGTTAATTTTAAAAAGGAAAATAATGTGTTAAACATTCATGTTTCATCATTTAAAAATAATGAACGAAATGAACATGTTTTCAGTGTTGCCGATAATGGANNTTTTTATTTAAGGGAACAATATGGTGCTTCAAGTAATTGTTTAGCCCCTATAAAAAAAGTTATTGAAAAATATGGAGGTAAAATATGGGTTGAATCAGAACTGGGTGCAGGGTCAACGTTTTATTTTACTATTCCTTCTGATTTTAGGGTTAACTAAATTCAAGTTAAGTGGGACATCCTTAGCCATACATAANNAAAAATAAGAAATCCCCTTAATGATTAATCAACCTAAAATAAAGAAAATAATTAATTAATCATAGTTGTTCTGATTATTTTTGTATATATTGTACTGGTAACTGTCATTAACTGTTTTGTAGTTTTCATTTAATAATCCCTGATCATAATAGGATTGCAGAGTTGCATAATTTTTTAACTCAAAATCCCGGTAGGGGTTGTTAAAGTAAGGGAAAATCATTCCTTTAATTGTATATATGTATGCTGGAATTATTCCATATGTTCTTGTTAATATCTGGAAATACAGTGGGAATCCACAACCTTGATCTATAATCGGATTGTCCTGTCTGACAGTTCCATGCCATACCAGTGGAAGTGGGCCTTCCTGGCCATGTTCTTTGGCCAGTTCGTTAACATGAGCCATCATCTCGTCATAAGTGTTATAGACATTTCCATCAGACATGTATTTATATCTACCATCAGGGATACCAAATAATGCCACTTTAAGAGAATCCAGAATATTAACTTGACTCATATTGACTGAACCACTGCCCTGAGTGTCAATGAAACCTACTTCTATAATATATACACCGCTATCGTTGTAGCTGCGGTAGTTGGAACTTCCAGTAAAATGTACTACCAGTGCACATTTGGATCCCCTCTCTTCTGCATATTTTACCAGAAGTTCAGAATCAGGGTGTCCAGGATACATATCTGGATTGGCTAGTTTAACAAATGAAAGCCTTCCCAAAGGTTCAATAGGGCCATTTGAAACTATGACATAAGAATAACCTATAATAAGAGCTATAATACTTAATGCAATTAATAACCATTTCATTTTTTATTCACCATAGAATTAACATTAACTTACTATACTTAAAGTATTTATTCCAAAATTACACCCAAATCAGTATTTTTACCATCAGAGGCTTAGTATTACTTTTGTAATTAGGGTGAAATTAAATTAAAATTAAAATTGGTTTAGAATACTAAAGAAAGTAATCTAAACGCTACTCCTCCAATGACTATGGCAGTAACAAGGTTAGCTGCAGATATATATGTGGCAGCCTTCCATCCAAACTCACGAATAAGTATTGTAATGGTAGACAGGCACGGGATAAACAGCATGGATACAAGGGCCAGCACTATGAATTGAACCGGTGTTAGAAAGGCACCTAGATTCGGGCCAACCAAAGTCACCAGCATTAAAAGAACGAATTCTTTTCTAACAATACCAAATATCAGGAGAATACCGGAAATTGCTGGAAGACCTAACCACATAACAGTAATAGGTGTTAAAGCAGCATTTATAGGTCCTAAAACACCGAGAACATACAGTGCTTGTATAATCGCGCTGGCAATAACATATATTGGAAGTACCAGATAAATCAGTGATTTAGTCCGGGTCCATGTCTGCTTGAGCGCAGTTGATATGGATGGTGTTTTAAATGAATGTATTTCCATTATTAGTCCTGTTGACTCCCCAGGAACCACTTTCAAAGCAATTCTGCCCATTATAAATATAACTGCAATGTCAATGGCGTAAAGTGCAATAGCCCACCATACATTGACAAAAACCGCTACAAGGCCAAGAACTATAATTGTTCTTGCGGCACACGGTGCAAATGTAATGGCAAATGAAGCAAGCAGTCTTTCACGTCTTGTTTCCAGGATACGGGTCTGGTCAATAGCTGGAACATTACACCCATAACCAAGGATCATGGGAATAAGTGCCTTTCCGTGCAGCCCTATCTTATGCATCATGGTATCCATCATGAATGCGACTCTTGTTAGTATTCCTGAATTTTCAATTAGACTGAGCATTATATAAAATGGAATTACAAATGGTATAACAAGTGTAACTCCGGCTACAATTCCTCCAAATGCACCGTTCCATAGAACACTTACTAAACTTCCACTAACTGCCGGATCTACTGGTTGGAAGAAGCTAAAAGCATCTGAAAGAAGACCTGAAAAGAAATTCCCAACCACAAATGTCCATAGAAGCAGCCCCCCTATTACTAGAGCAGAAGTAATATAACCATAGAATCTATGTGTAAATATCCTATCCAGTTTCTCTGATAATGTAATTTTTATTTCAGTCTGTATCTGAGCTCCTTCTGCAATCCTATTTGCAAGAGAATATCTTTCAGATGCAATAACTGAAAAAGAAGGTTCTTTATGAATATCTTCTATTTCCTTTGCTAGAGTATATGCTAAATTAACAACCTCTTCAGATTTGGATCTTACCAATTTCTGGATTTCTGGATCGTTTTCTATTAATTTTATAGCCACCCAACGGGAGGGATACCCTAAATTAAGATTTTTAGACTGAATTAAATCGGTTAATTTCTTTATTCTATTTTCTACTTCACTACCATATTCCAGTGCAGCAAATTTATCTCCTTTCTTTTCTGCTATTTCAGTGGCTATTTCCATAAGTTCATGTAACCCTTCTCCCCTTACAGCTACAGTAGCCACAACCGGTACCCCTAATGCTGCCTGCAGTTTTTCAGTATCAATAACAATACCTTTTTGTTTAGCTATATCCACCTGATTAACACAAACAACCATAGGAACTTCCATTTCCACAAGCTGCATGGTAAAAAATAGATTTCGTTCTAAAACAGCAGCATCAACAACATTAATAACAACGTCCGGCTTTTCAAATGCAATATATTCTCTTGATACAATTTCTTCCAGTGAATATGTAGAAAAAGAATATATTCCGGGTAAATCAATTACATTGATGTCATAATCTTCAAAATGAAGCTTACCTTCAGCTCTTTCAATTGTTTTTCCAGGCCAGTTCCCTATAATCTGGTTGGAACCTGTAAGATCATTGAAAATAACACTTTTACCAACATTAGCATTTCCTGCAAGTGCAATTGTTAACTGTTTACCGTTTTTTTCTTCGTTTACTTGTTTAGATGGGGATTTTTCTGCATATTCCGCCAATATCAGCACCCCATCTCGCCACAAGCTTCAATAAAAACATTTGAAGCTATATCTCTGCCAAGAGCAAGTTTTGATCCTCTAACTGCAACTTCAACAGGCCCTCCAAGTGGCGCGACTTTGACTACGCTTATAATTGCACCAATGGTAATTCCCATATCTAGAAGTCTTCGGATAACCTTGTGATCTCCCCTTATAAAACTTACTTTACCTTTTTTGTGTTCGTTAAGGTCGAGTATTGAGATTAGATTTTCATTTCTTTTTCCAACTTCTTCTACATCCACTTCTTTCCGTTCTTTGCATTCTTCACAGGTTGTAAATTTTAAATCACATTCTGGAATAACGCTGTCACCAGGACATTTATTCGGATGTTCTAAAAGGTGGCAAAGCGCCCTTTCGGCATCGTCAGACAGTACATGTTCCATTTCGCATGCCTGGTCATGGATCTTATTGCTTTTGATCTTTAAGATGTCACATAAAAATCTCTCAAGCAATCTATGTTTCCTTGTGACTTTCTTTGCAATTTTAAGGCCTTCTACTGTTAATATTGCTCCCTTATATGGAGAATATTCAACATAGCCTTTATCTGCTAATTTTTTAAGCATTTGGGTAGCGCTTGCTGGTGCGATTTTGAGATTTTCTGAAATCATTGAAGTACTGACCTTTTCTCCATTTGGGCTGAGCTTGTATAATAATTCAAGATATTCCTCTACATTTCCGCTAAGTGTTGTATTTTTTGACATTTAGGTCCACCTAAAACTTTGATAACTATAGTTATTGTAGAAACTATATAAAGTTTTTGGTATGCCTAAAAATTTAAAGTTTAACATATAAAATATAGAAAAATAGTTTCATATATGCTGTTAACATTATTGTTTTGAAGAATATTCACTAATTAAACTCATTAAATTGAATTTTATATGACTTAGAAGTAGTATTAGTCCTGAACTCGTAATGAATTCAGGAATAAAATGTTAACGACCAAATTAACAATATTTTACTTTATTTATATTAAATAGTGTCCTGGACACTTTTAGGGGCGAGTGTCCAGGGAGACTTTTTATGGTCCATATAACAATATTCCATCATGATTTATATATGTTTGCGTGTCGAGTAACAAATTAATACATCCCGCAATTATTTTTATATCCTCAGACAATAAAAAATATCCTTATAAAATGAATATTACAAATAAAGCCATTTAGGTCATTAAATTAAGTTATCATAAATTTATGCATTTATAATAATCATTTTACGCTAGTTTATGGATTTATTTATCTTAAATAAATTGATCTATTTTTACAGGTTCCAAATTAATTATGATTTTAAAAATGAGTTATATTTTTAAGCAGTTAACGATTTTGTTAACTTTTAAGCAATATTAGAATCCTGGACACCCTGTAGCAGGTGTCCAGAGTACATATGGTCAATTTAAATAAAGAAGTAATGATTTATATAATTTTGCATATCAATTTTTTGAAATCTATTATTATTCTATTAAATTATTCTATTATGCTCATAACTAGTTAATGGAATGTTTTACAACAAAAAATTTTCTAAAATTCAATATATTCCGAAATAGATATAAATAAGCTCATGGATAATAGATATCTGTTATATTTGGGAAGTAAAATTATGGCAGGATTTGGTAGGGGAGCTGCAGTACTTATAAGCATAATAGTTGGTCTTATTATTTTACCATTTATTGGAATTAAAGGCCTATTTTCTATTATACTAATTGGTTTTCTTGCAAATTACCTCACAGTAGATAATCAAAGAAGTTATATGATTGGCGCAGTTGCTGGAGGAGTAATTGGTCTTATTGTATTTATTTACGGCTTTTTTGTTTCACCAGTACTTCCTGATCTTCCAAGCCTATCTAGTTCTAAAATGTTTAAATTAGAATTAGGAGGATTATTTACTTTAATAATGGGATTTTTAGTTTTAGTTATAACTTGTACAGGATTTGGAGCTATAGGTGGAGCAGTAGTACAAAAACTTTTCAAAAAGAAAACTAAAGCTGAAAGATATACTAAAAATGAAAGATACGAAAAAAGAGATAAACCTCAAAAAAGCTTTAATGGCTATTTAAAATTAATTTTAAATAAAAATAAAGGCCAAAAAAGCTTTAATAATAGATCAGGAAGGACTTTAGGTAGAAATAAAAGGCAGAGAAACTTTAATAATAAACCAAGAAGAAGTTTAAAAAAGAAATAACTATTATGGAATATAAATTATCATTATAACTCATTTGAAGGATATTAAAATGAAAGCTATAGTTGTAGGATCAGGTGCAGGTGGAGGAATCATTGCAAAAGAACTTGCCAAAGCAGGCATTTCAGTCACTGTAATTGAAAAAGGGCCATCTACTAGTACTAAAAAAGCATATAAATATTACGATGTATTAAATGTAGGGACAGAAGTGTCAAGTACCGTCTGTTTAGGAGGTACCACTCTCGTAACAGCAGGGAACGCTGTGAGAACCTGTGAAGAATCTTTTAAAAAATTAGGAATTGATTTAAGCAGTGAATTTGAAGAGATAGAAAATGAACTGTGTATAAATACCCTTCCAGACTCACATTTTGGAGAAGGAACCAAAAAAATAATGGACGCTGCCAGATCTTTAGGCCTAGAAATTCAAAAAATGCCCAAGTTCATATACCCTGATTTATGTAAACCCTGCGGCAAGTGTTTTTTTGGATGTCCAAGGGAAGCTAAATGGACCAGTATTAAATATATCCAAGAAGCGGAAGAATATGGTGCAAAAATTGTAGAAAACACCCCTGTTACTGATATTATTATTTCTGATGGAAAAGTAAAGGGTGTAAAAAGTAATGAAAAGGTATTTGAAGCTGATATTGTAATATTATCAGCCGGTGCAATCCAAACGCCTCGATTACTGCAAAAAATAGGCATAGATGCGGGTAACAACCTTTTTGTCGATACATTTGTTACTGTTGGGGGAATACTTAAAAATATAAAGTACAACAAGGAAGTAACAATGAATGCCCTCATAAAATTAGATGATATGGTTTTAGGCCCTCATTTTTCAGAAATTTTAGTAAATAAGCTCAAAAAATATAAAGCTCGTAAAAAAGATATCCTTGGACTTATGGTTAAAATAAAAGACGAACCTTCAGGTAAAGTTACGCAGGATGAGGTGATAAAACTCAACACTGCAGAAGATATTGCTCTTTTAGCACGTGGAACCGCTATTGCCGGTGCAGTATTAACTGAAGCAGGTGTAATTCCTGAAACACTCGTATCAACTTATGCAAGAGGAGCACACCCTGGTGGAACTGCTGCAATAGGTGATGTTGTTGATACAAACCTTCAGACTGAAATAGAAGGGCTTTATGTTCCAGATGCAAGTGTTTTCCCAGAAGCCCCAGGTGCACCACCTGTTGTTACTATTCTTGCACTTTCAAAAAGGCTTGCAAAACATATAATTAATAAATAATTTTATTTTTTTAAATTAAGCTATTTCTTATTCTTATTTTAAAAATCCACTTAAATAGTAGACTAAAGTCTGAATTAAGAAATAATGATTATCTTCTAAATTTAAGCATATTCTAATTTCCTTGTTCTATAAATAATCAATCCCCCTATTATAAAGTTAACAACTGCAACTATAATCAGTTCAATCCCATAAGCTGCACTTACCGTAAATCCAACATTAAAACCTGCTGCATTCAATAGCTCTATCGCCCCTAAAATCCATAAAATAACTCCAAGCACATATATAACCATAAAACTTTTAGATAGATAAATCAATACTGCAAAGAGAATGAATATAACTCCAAATACAGTGGATGAAAATTCAAGGCTCAAGATTCCCCATATTGCCACAATAACAGTAAGTCGCTTAATCCATTTTTGTCTCTTTTCATCAACTGGTTTTTCATTCAAAATAATACCTCCTTTTACGGGTAAAGATATAATAACTTTTAATCAAACTAAAAAGCTTACTAAGCATCTATTCCAGCTTTGAATGATGTTCTTTATTACTATAGCGAAGATATCCCTTGAATAGCTCTCCTATAATAAAAAGTAGTATTGCTGGAATGAAACATATGCCCCATTGGTACGCATCGAGTGAAACGGTACCAAAAAGCTCATGGAAAACCCTTGTTTCTGTAATAAGGATCGTGCCTAATAAAATCCAGAGGTATGCATAAAGAAGCCGGGTATTTGAAAATGTAGCGCTTTGAAATGCTGTATCTTTAGGAAACCTGAGATTTAGAGCAAGAAAAATATTCATCAACGATATTGATACAAGTCCCATAGTCTGGCCGATCTGCATGGAACCATATGATACCTGCCCTATATGATACACATAAAGCGACGTTGCGGCCATGAATGCCCCTGCAATAAATAATCTGATATACATTCCTTTCGAGATGATCTCTTCATCATGTTTTCGAGGTTTACGAGTCATAATACCTGGCGATGCCATATCGAGCCCAAACATTACACCAATCGGTGCAACAACGAGCATGTGCACCCATAATACTTGACCGGGTGTGAAAAGTGCGGTGCCAGCAATGGCAAATATTGAAGACCCTAAAAATGCCAGGATAAACATGAACATGTTTGCAATCTGGATTCTGAGAAATTTTTGCAGGTTATCGTAGATCTTACGCCCTTCTTCTATGGCAGTTACAATGGTTTTAAAGTTGTCATCAACAAGGATCATCTTGGCAGCCCCCTTAGCAACATCAGTACCTGTAATGCCCATTGCAATACCAATATCAGCGGTTTTAATGGACGGAGCATCATTTACACCGTCACCTGTCATAGCCACTATATTACCTTTCTTTTTAAGAGTTTTCACCAGCCTGACCTTATGCTCTGGAGCGACCCTGGCAAGAACTCCAATCTCATCGATTTGATTTAGAGCTTCTCCTTCACTTAGTGCTGCAAATTCTGCACCGGTGATTGTCCTTCCATCAATGCCAAGTTCCCGGCCAATAGCTTCAGCGTNNCTGTAACTGCATGGTCTCCAGTAATCATCCTGACCCTGACGCCAGCCTGTTTTGCCTTTCTAATAGCATCTTTTGCTTCTGCACGCGGAGGATCAACTTCACCAATAAGTGCAGTCATTGTAAGTCCCTTCATGAGTGGCATCAATTCTGCACCAGGATCAAAGGAGGATGGTTCAAAATCTTTCTGGGCAAGGGCAAGAACTCGTAATCCTTCGCTTGCTATTTTTTCATTTTCTTCTTCAACTTTTTTCCTGCTATCTGCACTTAGATCACTGGCTGATCCATCAGGCATTAATCCAAATGCAGACATTCCAAGGATCACATCAGGAGCCCCTTTAATATATGCTCTGATAACTGACATACCTTCGCGCGTTTTCATTTTATGGAATGTTGCCATAAATTTATACTCAGAATCAAATGGAATACTTGCAATTCGAGGGTTATTCTTCCTAAATTCCCTGACATTCAAGCCACCTTTTTCAGCAAGTGCATAAAGAGCAGCTTCAGTAGGATCTCCCACTACTTCTCCATCCTTGATATCAGTGTCAATACAAANNGCAAAGAGCACATGGAAAAATGACATAATCAAGACTCTCCTCTGGCTTCCCTTCTGTCCTCTTTATCTTCCCATCGAAGCTGTAGCCTTCCCCAGAAACTGTATATCGATGTTTTGCTGTTGAAATATTCCGTACAGTCATCTGGTTCATGGTAAGTGTCCCAGTCTTATCCGAATTGATCGCTGAAGTAGATCCAAGTGTTTCTACTGCAGGCAGGTTCTTGATGATAGCATTCTTCTTTGCCATTGCCACCATCCCCATAGCCAGGATGGTAGTTACAACAGCAGGCAAAGCATCTGGGATGGAACCGATTGCCAGAGATATACCTATATTAAACAGGTTTGTGAAGGATCCTCCCTGAGAAAGTCCAATTATTAAAATACAGATAAATGCAAGCACTGCCACCCCTATAATAAAAAGAGTGACCCTATCAATCTGCTGCATGAGTGGAGTTTTTCCCGCTTTATGCTCCCTGAGCATGGTGGCTATATGGCCCACTTCAGAGTTCATGCCAGTCTGAGTAACCAAAACCTCTCCATGTCCTCTGGTCACGTTAGTGTTCATGAAAGCCATGTTAAGCCTATCACCAAGTGGAATATCCTTTTTGGTAATCACATCGATGTTCTTATCAACAGCCATACTCTCACCGGTAAGTGCAGCCTCCTCCACCTGAAGATTTGCAGCAGCAATAACCCTGCCGTCAGCAGGGACTCGATCACCAGCGTCTAAAATCACTATATCTCCAGGTACAATTTTATCAGCTTCAATTTGGGTAACGGCACCATCCCGCCGCACTTTAGAAACGACTTTCATCATTTTATTAAGTTCAGCAACACTTTTTGAAGCCTTGGCCTCCTGACGATATCCCAGATTAGCTATGAAGACTGTTAAAAGAATAAGAAGTATAAAAGTTCTGAACTCACCAATTAAAAGACCCACTAAGGCTGCAATGACGAGGACAATCTGCATGTAAGCCTTGTACTGTTCTAACCATTTTCTCCAGGCTGGTTTTTCCTTTTCTTCTTCAAGTATGTTGGGTCCATAGCTCTTTAAGCGGTTAGATGCTTCAGCAGAGCTAAGCCCTTCCTCAGGTGAAACTCCCATCTTTTTTGCAGCTTCTTCTTTACTTAATGTATACCCTAACTCTTCACTTCCTGAAGGCTGCCATGGCGAATTAGACATATTTTTAGCTCAGCTCAAATACATTGGAGATTAATCAACTAGAATTAATTACTTACTAAATTCTTTCATTTTATACTATGTAATAATATATAAAAATATGTTAATAAAATTTATGAAGATATTAAAAGAATTAAAATTACTAAAGGCTTATTAATCCTAGTATTAAATGAATTTTTTATAAAAAAACAGAATGTATAAATTTATTATGTGATAAAATAAAAAATTAATTTTATTTTTTAAAATAAAGCATTAAATTTGGCTTTTAGATTAAATTAAAGATATTTAATTTATATAAATGGAAATAAGTTTCTAAGATATAAATTTAGATTAAAAGAAATTCAAATTCACCACTAACAAAATTTAGAGATTACTATACATTTAGTTCACTTTTAGATTCTAGTATAATTTCCCAGGTATAATATCCAAATATAGGAATACATATTTTTCTAAGATAAGCTAAAAAAGAATTTTGATAAACATTTCTTTTAGAACCAATTTTACGAAGAATAAAATCAATTATCGACATTTTAATTAATGATTTATTATCATATACAATTTTAAAACCATTATCTTTGATAATATCTGATAGTTGACTATCTTTTGTATATTCTCGTACATGTGTTGGATCTAAAGTCCATTTGCCATTACATCTATAAAAATACCATGCATATCTTTTTTTGAAAACTGTTGAAAGGTAAACAATTCCATTACTATTTAATATTCTCCTAATTTCTTTAATCATTGCTTCATCATCTTCAACATGCTCTATAACTTGAGTAGTCGTAACAAAATCGATGCTACCGTCCTTAATATTTTTAAGGTTACATGTATCTGAGATATAACAAATAAAATCTTTATTTATTTTTTTGACATTATTAATTCGCAATTGTGATAAATCAACAGCATACACCTTTTTTCCATCAAAAAACCCTTTATTATTAATAGCATATAATAATGAACCATCACCACAGCCCAAATCTATATAAGAATCCCATTTTACATTTTTAACAAATTTTAAAAGTATAGAAGGTATTACTTCACTATAAAATTGTGTACTGTTTTTAGAATATTTCTCAAAGTCCATTTTTTAAATCCCCTAATGAAGTTAAGCTTTTATTTAATTTGCCCTAGAAACTTAATATCCTGTAGTACTTAATATTTTCCTCTAAAAAATCAAAATCATCGAATTTAAAAGCTAAACGAATCCATCAATAATTATTGATAACATGCCATCCTATCATTATCATTCCATAAATNNATCACATACTTGTTAATTATATGTTTATTGTTAATACTATTGGATATTATTATATATAAATTTTGAGAAATTATTTGCTTTTTAAAATAAGTACACTTGAAATAATAACTTTAAAATGTAAAATTTCGTTCTATTAAATAGATATTTACATTGATTAAAAAATATAATTGTACAAGTTCCTATATATTTAAAAATTATACTACAAAACAGAAACATTAGTATATTTTTAAATACACTGAAGAAGTAGAAATAAATAAAATAGGAATAGATTAATCNNAGTAGAAATAAATGAAATAAGAATAGATTGAACATAAATCATTACGTTTTATAAATAATTTTAATTCTTTATTTAGTTTCTATTCCGTAAAAATGAGGACTATACGTTGTAACCCTTCATTTTAATAAATTCTCGCGGTACTAATCAATCAATAGTCCATTTAACTGGACACTTTATTTAAACTTAATATTGATAAACAGGATATGTCTTTTATTCAATATTTTCACTTATTTTAAATAGTATTTCTTTAAATGTTTCTATTTCTTCATCACTAAG
>DADN01000154.1 GCA_002509665.1 Methanobacterium sp. UBA8 | reverse complement strand
AACCCATTTGATTTGATTTCGTAAAAAAGAATTTAACTTGTGGTCTCAGTGTAGAACTCATCTGATTGGTAACTTTTAATGAATTCACGGGTAGCATCTTAATAGAACCACCGCCCTTTTATCCAGGGTTACATTACCCACATAGATCTCTTTTAAGAACCATATCTCTTCTTTTCTAAACGCTGCGGCACACTTTTCTATATTATATTTTAAAATAGAGGAATTTCTAAAAATAGGTGAAATTCCATTTTTCTTCTATTATAATTGAATATGTTATTTCTTCCCGTGTAACAATTAAAAATATTAAAAACAATAATTTAAATAATTAAAAATCAATCTTGGTGATCTATTATGGAAAAATCTCAATTTATTGAAATAACCTATCTCCACTCTAAAGATAAAGAGTCATTTAAAATAGGCGAAAACAATGTGGAAAAGCTGGCAGTGCAAACTAATGAAATTATTATACATTTTAATGACAACAACCGTAAATACAGGAGAGTGATTCCTTTCTCAAGTGTCCTGTATTTTGATACAAATTATGTGCCTGAAGCACCTGCATTAACGTTTTAAAAATTTTTATCTGCTTATTTGAGTTAAGTTATTTCATGCATTAATCAATAAGCAGATATGATACAATAACGTGATATATTCACAAATAGGTGGTTATCACCATTTTTGACATTATTCCATATTAACCACTTATTCAACTAATCAAAGTTTAACAATTAAATATCAAATCATATGAGAATATTAGAAATCTTACTTAACAGTATAAAACTATAAATTCCAGGACAAATATTCAAATATTAATTTATTAAGCCGTAAATAAAATAGAACCTTATTATTTATTTTCTTTATGATCACATTTTGCTGGAGGATACTCTTTACCGCATTTTATACATTTGTACCCCGCATTAAAATGTTTGAGGTCTCCACCGCATTTAACACAAAATAGATGCATTAAATCATCTCCTTATTTATCTATAAAAGCTTTAGATAGCAACATATCTAAATTAATTTATATCGTAAACTTCGTCTAAAATAAAAAGAATATTCTTTTTATTCTATGTTTTATCATTTACTTAAATTTTATTATTTAAAAATCATAGAATGTAAAATCAGTAATTAAAATAAGTTTTTAAAAGCAATTACCAATTTTGTAATTTATTTAATTCTGTTTCAAAAAATTGATCAAATAATCTTTTTATTGTTTCTGATGCATAAAACCCAAATTGAATATATGTTCCATCAATTCTGGTTATCTCATCTTCTTTATAGTTTATATCGTACTCATTTAAAAATGTTACTGCTTTTTCTCTTTCAGCTACCGGCATGTAAATTGTTACAAAATCTCCATGAAATTCTAATTTCATTTATTCACCAATCATCTAATCATTATATCAACTTTAACATGCACATATAAAGTTTGCAGTTAACATCTTCCTAAAAAATCATCTACCTCTTTTTCTTTATCCCTTTTTCCATTTTAGTTTTAACACTTGTGAATGCATATCTAATATTTTCTCCAGCTGAAAATCATGCATATATATCCTTTCTTAGATGAAATATCCCTTAACTTCACTAATTTAATTAAAATAACCAAATTCACTTAATTATAATATATTAAATATTTATTTTCTATTTAAATAGAAAGTCCTAATTTTTTAATTTGAATAACATTATATGTTTGTAGTTACTAACAATCATCAGTATTAAGTCCTTAAACTAAAGAGGAGGTTTAGATACAGATGAATAGCCTAAAAATAGCATCAATTTTTATTATAGCTGTACTTTCAATGAGCTTTATGGTTTCAGGGGCCTCTGCAGCTAAAATTGATTCAAATTGGCAGTATCATATAAAAATAGTGGAGTTAAATGACACATTTAAAGCTGCACCCTCAGGAATTCATATTCCAGAAGTATCCTTCGATGCACAGTACAATAAGAACTATCTCAACTTAATATCTACTGAAGGAAACACATTTACATTCAAAGCTGCTAAACCTGGTATTGCATTTGTAAATATAATTTGCACTCCATGGTACCATATTTTAATATATCCACCTGTTGACGATAGCACTATCACTGATACCTACATGATAATAATTAAAAAGTAATTCCTTAAGTTATTTAAGGAATATTTAATTTTTTTAGTTCAATACTTTGGAATTTAATTCTTCGATTTTCATCAGGCATTCTTCATTATCAGGCGCGATCTCTAATACATGTTTAAAACAATCCAAAGCAAGGTTATCTTTATCTAATTCCACATAAACATTTCCTAAATTTATATAAGCTGTTTCATAATCATCATTGAGCTTAATAGCTTCCTTAAAAGATTCTACTGCTTCATGATTCTGTCCCAGGCTAAATTGAACATATCCCAAATAATTCCAGAGTTCTGACTGATTTCTATCTATTTCAAGGGCTTTTATAAAGTATTCAATTGCTTCTTCTTCTTTTTCCATGAAATACAATGCATTTCCTTTATAAAACAGTGCTTTGAAATTATCAGGTTCATTTTCCAAGATCCGATCAAGGTACGTTAATGATTCATCATAACGCTCCATATCAGCTAATGTAGCCCCCATATTATAGATGGCCTCCTTATAATCAGGATCAACATTTAAGGCCCCTTCAAAATACACCAGTGCACTTGCATCATTTTTCAAAATACTATGAGCTACACCACAGTCATTCCATGCCTCAATAAATTCTTCATTTATAGACAATGCGATATCAAAACAGTTTATAGCGCCTTCACAATTACCCGAATGAATTAAATTAAGACTTCCAATATAGTACCATAGATCCTCATTTTCCCCATATTCCTGGGCATCCAGAAACGCTTCTAATGATTTATCATAGTCCTCCATGAAAAAAAGACACATACCTTTACCAAAAAATCCGGGGAAATTTTTTTCTATTTTTACTGCACTATTAAAACACTTTAATGCATCTTCATAATTCTCCATAGTTCCCAGAAGGTACCCCAACTCTAGCTGAGCATCTACACAGAATGGATCTGTTTCTACTGCTTCACGAAAGTAGTTAACAGCATCATCAGTCTTTCCATAGTTTAATAATTCTATTCCTTTTTGATAAAGTTTTTTAGCTTGATTACTGGTCAATTTATTTCTCCTTAAAAGTTAATTTGAATATAATTAAATTTAGAATAAAGTCTTCAATTAGATTAATCAGATACTGAACTAAAAGACTCTATTTTTTAATATAATTAAAGCTTACTGATTGATGATAGTCTCAGCTGTGATGTTGTAAAATTTATAAAATAAGGCAAAAAGAGGTTAAAAAGATAAAATATAATCTATTTCAAAATATAAACTAATTTAATTAATTGGAGCTGAATTATGATCTTTAAATCTGAAAATACAACCAATATAGAAAAACAAGGTATTAAAATGCATATTTACAACACCAAAGAAGAATGCCCAAATGCAGCAGTTGTCTATCAAGAAACTGAAAAAGGACACTCAGAAGAATTCTACCACGAAAAAAGTGCCTTTATTTATTACATCCTAGAAGGCTGCGGAAAATGGATAATTGAAGATGAAGAATATGAAGTCAAAGCAAAGGATGTGGTAATTGTTCCTTCAGGTAAGAGATTCTATTTTAAAGGTAAACTAAAACAAATATGCATTACAGCACCAGCATGGGAAGAAGAATATGAAAAACATGTTAAG
>DADN01000245.1 GCA_002509665.1 Methanobacterium sp. UBA8 | reverse complement strand
CAAATTTCAAGTTTTGGGATGAATTCATTATAAAAATAGTATCTTTTTTAATAGACAAGTTTACTTACTATTCGTTTCAAGCTATAACCAATGTTATCGACACTAAGATAAGTAACTGTATATTTCTGGCATTATTTTTGCATTTGATAATTATACGGTAGTCGATGGAATTTGGTATATTCGTATAGTTAATAGAACTACCTTACTAACAAAAGTATAGGTTAAGCAGTATGGTAAAATTCGAATAGTAAAAAACGGCGCAACTTTAATAATAATTGGAATCAAATATATTACGTCAGTTTGTTTTGTTTTGCCTTCCTGCCATGTGGGAGCTGATCTAAAGTCGTGGAAGTAATCACGCTATTTCTATGATATTGATATGTTTTCCTTGGATATTTTGGCTTTTGCTCATCAGCTCTGTATTACTTGCTTATTTTAATATGTTTTACAACGGAATCTGATTATTTCTATTGATATTTTATAGTTGATCGTATCATTTGGTTACCAAATCGTTAGTAAATTCTAATGCTTAAAGATTGGTTTTACTATGAAAAACTTACAGAAAAAATCAGGAACGCTATTGACAAAAAAATTCAACGTAGGTGCTACACTTTGGGATGGACTTATTTATCCATTCCGAAAAACCAAGTTAACTAGGTTTATTGCTTTTATATTTGTGTATTCAATAATTGCGTATCACGCTGCTTTTTTAACAGTTATGTATTTAATAGTACCGACGACTCAAAACATCATATCAGAAGAAATTTATACGAGTCTAATAAATGCAATTTACTACCTGTTTTTTGCTCTTTTTATTGGCTACATGGTTACTATAATCCAAAACTCACTCAAAGACATTGATGTACTACCTAAATTTAATAACTTGATAAAATTATTTTTTTTGGGAATTCAAATGTCGCTCATCAATATTGTCATTAACATTCTTCCTGAGTATCTTTTTAAAATTGAGAGTTCTTTCCTATTTCCAATTGAGTTACTTAATCAATTTCAACCCGGGATGAGTAGCGTTGAACATTGGGTAGTGTTAGGTGGGTCTAATTATTCCACATCCTCCTCTGCTATTATTGTTAATCAAATTCTATTATTTTTTAGTGTCTGGATTATTTGCCCTTCTATATACGTGAGTTTTGCTCGACGAGGTCGTCTATCTGACCTCCTTCCACTTAAACAATATGCAGAAATATATAAAGACAAAAATTACATTCGACTTGTAATGTTGACTTTTGTTATTTTTCGACTTCCAACAATACTAATTGATTATTTCGCGCAAAATTTAACTTCGGATAGTCAAAATTTGTATTATTTTGTATTTATGCCCCTTTTATCTTCAAGTGTATATATTTATTTATCGATAGCAATGAACCGTATGATAGGTAAGCAATGGAAGACTATCAAGCGGTTTCATGGTGATAGAAGGCTTCTATGTGATACTACAATACAACTAAGGCTTGATAAATATTTTAAGTAATGCGATGTTAAGAAAGAAGTATGTCTATTGATTGTGATTCGATTGTTGAATGTGGAATGATGGCACAAAATAGTGGTTTATTGTGTTCAAAGAAGAAAATAATAAATTACTTATAACATAAATTTAAGCATTATTTAATGGATAACGATAATAATTTTAATGACAAAGCTACTTTTGCAGTTAGTTTTGTGGTTTTATTATTAACTTTATCAACTTGTGGGGGGAGTTATTTAAGCAATCTTGTCTTTGACTTTTTTTCCTATCGTTTTTCAGCACTTCAGTTACTTTTTATTATGGCTACAATTTTGCTTATTTCAACTTATTGTTCAGCATTTGTCCAGTTAAAATATAGTGCATTAAAGCTGACTAGTTGGAGAGTTTTAACTGTATTTAGTTTACTAGCTGATATGACATATGCCTTAGCTATTTTATTTCCATTTTTAATATTAGCTATGTATTCCATTTCTAGTTTATTCTATTATATATTAAGACTTGGAAATATCAACCCCATTTTGATTAATAGAATAGGAGCTGTTTTAAACAGTCTCATTGGTATAATATCCGTGCTTTATACTTATAGAGCCTCAAAGATAAAAAGAAAAGAGACTGTCTCTAAGATATCACAAGATTCTGATATTCTTGAGTCCGAACACTTAAGAAGCGCAAAGGCTTATTTCGAAACTGGCAGTTATGGACCGATGTTAATTGAGCTTCATACAGTTATAAAAGATAAACTATATGTTACACTGCTTAAAAAATACTCTCTTACAAACAGTAAAGCTACTTTTTCAGAATTAGCAGCAATAGCTAATGAAAACAGAGTAATTGATTCTAATCAATACAATTTTATCATGAAGATAAATACTTTAAGAAACAAAGCTGCCCATGGAATGCTTGAACCTTCGCTTGATAAAAACGAAGCTAAACAACTACTTGATAACACATTAGAATTTATATATTCTTTTTATAGCATGTCTTCTTTTATACGCAAAAAACGTTTTATGAAAGAATAAAGAACACTAAGTATAATTTATATTCTTAATTATTAGAGTATGTGAATAGAATCTTGTTTGACAGTGAGGGAGATCATTTCATCTAGGTTCAAAGTATGAAATCAACCAAGCAAGATTTGATTGAAGGAGAATGAAGGCGCAGGTGTGCATTTTGTGGTTTTCTTTTTGTGGGCATTAATTTGGAACTTGCAAATATTGGAGCCTGACAACCTACAGGAGTAAGACAGTAGAATACTTTCGTTTTGTGTCTATGGCGATTACAAAAAGTCACATAAGACTGTAAAATGTCCGATGTTAAAATAAAAAGACGGACAGGTGTAATTCCCTACTCAAGAAAAGAAACTTGAACCTATGACCTCTCAGAAGCCCACTGGGTTGAAATTTTGCCAATTTCTCCAGAGATACAGCTCCGAACTTCAAGCTCAAGGATAATTCCCAGATCTTGCCAGGATATCTCCAGTATAACTCCAGCCAGGATATCTCCAAAATGGACTGACCAATCTTTTTTATTTCACAAATCTATCAACAATTTAAAGACATTTAAAAGTAGGTATGGAAAATAAACCCGATTAGACCTTCTTTTCAGAATAAGGTAACTTTAATAATTTTTTGAAACAAGCCACAGGATAAGCAAAGTGTGATAAAGCAGACTAAGTTTAACATTAATAGAGTTTTTACCTCATTTAGGATTCGCTTTCCTATATTTGGTTTAAGTGCACTTTTCATTACTAAATCAACTTTTATCTCTAAGAGATCACTTAGATAGTTTTCTAGTTCAATGTATTTCAAAAGTCCTGGTTTCTTATCAAATTGTACCAGCACATCAAGGTCACTATCTTTGGTCTGCTCTCCACGAATATAAGATCCAAAGATCCCAAGATAACTTACACTATATTTTTCTTTTAATTCAGGCAGATGTTGCCTTAATATCTTGATATAATACTCTGAATCTCTTAGCTCTTGAGAAAGCATTGTCTATTGAGTCCTCCAAATATTTTACACATAAATATGGAAAAGCGGTGAATTTACCACTAAAGAGGATATGCATAGTATATATTTGTCATTTTCTCTAATCGATAGCATACCTCTCCTCTGTAAAATCATTTTATTAATATTTTAATAAATTTGTTATTAAGAACTGTCGATCAAGATCAGGGAAAGAATACAGTATAAAAGAAATTTGACAACTCTTTCAGAGTCACCAAGGGGCTACGGAACTCACTTACGCCTAAAACTCCTCTTTCTCGTCATCGAAAACTATTGTGTTGGTTACACTGAATACGGGGATGGGATTGGTTCTCATCCTCAATATATTCTGCCATTTTTGAAAAAAACTAGGAAGTAAATGGATATTACCAAAATATCCACCGTGCTTTATTGCGGTGCGCATATACAGTTTTTTCCCATAAAACAACTATATTTTATCCTCAAAACATGAACCTGTATGCAACGCTTTTGCTCATTGAGTAGAAGGCAATCTACAGAAGCTGATAGTGAAACCTACTGGAGAGATAGTACTCGTGCCAGAGCAGTTCCGCTTACTTGGAAAGATTGCAGTAAAGACTAGACTAATTAATCTCAGGCATTCAAAATTATTCCAACAAGATGGTTGCTTATTTGAAAAAATTAAAAAAGTTTAAAAGCTATGTTAAAAATATGATATCTAAATATAGCTTGATAACTCTCGCATCCAAACGTATACGTTTATTCGGGGCTATCGGAATCATCGGGGGGATCTGGTTAATGATAAATGGTGTTGATATCAGCTATATCCTCGCATTTGAGGCATTTATCATTTCCTCCATTTCTTTTGTATTTTCAGCTGCAGCAACAGTGATAGAAGCAAATAGAAGAAATATTGAAAAACGACTAGAATGTTTTTATAAACCAATTGAACAAATTATTGGGAGCTCTGTTAATATAGAAAGTAAGTATAACGATATAATTTTCCGGCTTCAAGAAATCAGACGATACGATCATCTCGCAAAAGATGAAACTACAAAAGAACTGGTTCGGCAG
Source organism: Methanobacterium sp. UBA8 (assembly GCA_002509665.1). GTDB lineage: Archaea > Methanobacteriota > Methanobacteria > Methanobacteriales > Methanobacteriaceae > Methanobacterium_D. The sequence goes on along the minus strand of DADN01000245.1, from coordinate 2,791 downwards.
TTGACAGGTGCATCAAAAATTTCAGCTACTAATATAGATAATATTAAAATTTTATTAGAAGCTGTAAAAAAAGACATTATATTTTATGAAGAAATTCTGGCTGCATATCCAATAAGTAGGATGGTTTGAACTTTTTCTCTCTTCCTGTTATCGAGTATTTTTTCTGTAAAAATATCCTATAGGTTGTTTTACTTGATGGTATCTAAAATGGACTATAAATTAAATTAAATTAAATGAAGTGACCTGAAAATCATTTATGATAAAATCATCTCTTTCGTAAATGCTTTCAGTCTTATCGCTGCGCTTCTTATGCTTTTTTGCTTCAACTATGACGGTAATCGGTCAAAACTTGCAAATTACTATGGCATATAGAATTAATGATTTAACAAAATAGGTTTCAAGCATGTTGCTAAAATTGAATAAGTAATAATATAAAGACTCTATAAAAAAGAATATATGCAAAACATATTTTACAAAATACTAAAAATATTTATAATATACTTAATTAAATGGTAATATAAATGAAGACAGATAGCATACAGTAGATTAATTAGAACAATATAAAGAAGTGGCTGAAGGAATAGAGAGAAATGGTAGATTTGCTTCCCTCGTTCAATGAAACTAAACAGGCTTTTGAAAATGGAGACCGATTCTCGTTACTTATATCCTATTGTCTTTTTATAGTTACACTATTGGTCGAATGTAAATATGTAAGGTTACCTTATGTTAAATTAAAATTTTTTCTATGGAGTATATTTGGCTTTTCTATAATAGCACTGTGGAATATTGGTTTGCTTAATGGACTAACGCTTTATCTCTTAGTAGTATTATTTTTAATCCTTGCACCAGTGCTCTATTATTCTTGCAGTAATCTTGTATGGCCATGTTCTTTAATTGATCGTAAAGTTTCTAATTTTCTCATGGCTAATGAGCCCGAAAAAGCAGAACAAATGCTGTACTATTATAGATTGTGTTCATTAGATTCCATGGGAAAATATTCATATTATCTTAAAAAAGCAGAAACGACTGCTGCAAAAGGTAACATGTGCAATTCAATCAAAATTCTCTCAAAGATTGATACAAAAAAACTTAATAAGAATGAAAATCTACGTTTTGAACTAATTAAAGCAAATTATTATTCACAGCTAGGGGATTATGATAGGGCAAAACAAACTGTGGAACATCTTTGTAATATTTATGAAATTTCGGGGAAATACTTGCTTCAAGTATATCTCATTCAGGCATTATCTGCAGAGTTTGAAGGAGATTTAAAGAAATCATCAGAGTTTCTTCTAAACGCTATAAACACCTGTTCAGACGATACAGATGTATATTATCAGGTTGCACTGAACAATATGGGGAGAATTCGAAGGTTAGAAGGGAACTATACAGACTCTTTTTATTATTATCAAAGAAAACTTAAGGCAGTAAAGAATTCGAAAAATAGAAAATCAATTCATATTGCATATCAAAATGTTATTGAATCGCTTCTCTTGGATCATAAATTAGATGAAAGAAGTAAATTAATTCAAGAATATCACTCCATTATTGATTCCAAAAATCCAAATGACTTATTAGAGTATTATAATTGTCTCCTAAAATACTATAGGCAAAAAGATGATCATGACAACTTGCATAATATAGTAGAAGAGCTAAGAGAAAATTTGTATCCAAATATTTCACGAAAAGAACAGCTTATGTTTGATATATCCGTATTGAGAATAAGATGGAATAGTAAATTATTATCCCCCGCATTTCTAGGCCAGATAGAATCTCAATATACTGAATACTCGGACTTTTTGCCAGTGGAAAAATTCAACTGCTACATAGAAATACACCATGTCCTGCAAGCCTTGAGTGAAACAGGATTATTGGGTGATTATATAAATCTGTATAATACAAATAAGGAAAATATTCGAATTGTCGTACCGGAACTGGAAGATTATCTCTACACAATTCCAGAGTATTGCGTTTCAGAGAAATGTAAGACTATGTGGAATATAGTAAGAGCAAAGACGTGTAACGTTGATTATGAGAGAGATGAAGTCCTTAGAATGCTCAAGGACATCAAAAAGATATACTCAGAACACGGGAATTTTATTGAAGCTTTTAATACTGGATTAGACATTTGTGATGAAGCTCTGTTTCAGAAGAAATATGAAGAAATGTGGAAGTTTACTAAATTAGCAATATCTGAAACTAAACAACTTTCTGGTCATCCAGTAGTAACTCCTGCATTTATCAGAATTGCATGTTACGCATACAACGCTGGAGAATTGGATATTTCTAGAGACTATGTGAAATTGTATGAGGAAACTGGTATTAATATTTCCCACTATGCAGATTGGATTCAAAATTATTATAATGGGCTCAAATGTGAGTTATGTAAGGTTGAGTAATTCATAAGAAAGTTTGAGTGTTTTTTGGGAAATGCTGCATAGGCCATGAAGATTGAATTCCTATAAGGGCTTTAGAATATAATGAAAGTTATCTCAGCCTCTATAGATTATATCGACCTAAATGAACATGATATTCTTTGAATAATATGCACAACCAATGAAAGTGCTTGCAGATGTCAGTGTTTTTACCTGAAAATTACTTCATTTTCTTGCCTCCTCTCTGTTAGCTCCTGATCTGATTTTCTACAGATGATTCTGCGTGTATAGGTAATAATTTATCAGGCAGATCTGGCCTGCCTCTAGTAAATTTCCCTCTACAAGAGCGTGTGCCACACAGACCAGATGCTCACCTACCTTCTTTTGTGATTAGGCAAAATGGCGGGATCATTTTG
>DADN01000096.1:2866-5254 GCA_002509665.1 Methanobacterium sp. UBA8 | reverse complement strand
TTAGTTTCGGGCTTCAAATCCGAATTTTTTTGAACTTCACGATATATTCTTCGTAATAATTCATCAATTAATGATTCACCTTGAGAAACAATTCTACCTTGTATAGAAGCTTCTCTAGCAAGTTTAATATCTCCAAAACCAATGTATTTTAAATTCATAGGAACTTTGTAAACTTTTCTGTCATCATTTAATTCGATTTGATCAATAATATCAGTAATTTCTAATTTTGGTCTGAAAATCTTTGCTATTAACTCAATTTTTTCAACAATAACATTATTTAAACAAATTTCGACCAAAATTTTTTTTGACGTTTTTAAGGTTTCGGGAATTTTCGTGGATGATACAACAAAGCCAAAAAAATTTGGGGCTTCTAAATGTTTTGTTTTGATAATTTCTTTAATAGTAGCCAACTGACTATTATTAATTTCTACATTAGCAATATTAACAAAGTCAACAAATTTAAAGTTACTAGGTAATCTAAGACGAATCTCATCAAAAAGCATGTTTTTAGGAATTTTGATACTTATAGGGATATCTTCTCTTGGTAAAACCCAAGGCACTATGGAACTTTCTATACAACTATTATCATTTAATCCTGAGTTCATTAAATCACCAGCCTCCATAAAAAATATGTTAATTACTATATTTAAAATAATAATAAAATCTAATTTATTTCTTGAGTATTAAATAATCAATTTTAAGGCTGTTCCATGCCATGAATTTCCAATAACAAGATTGATAACTTTTTAATTATTTTTCCATAATCAACAGAATTCTTAGTCAATGTGCTTTTTAACTTTTCAATAATTGTTGGGGATATTTTCCTTTCATTAAATGAATTCACATTATTAAGCACGAATTAATCACTTATTTTGTGAAATTCGGGTAAAATTAAAAAAAAATAGTATTCTAGAACATTATAATTATTAAATAAAAAATAGATGATTTATTTATCTATTGAATCAGGATTTAATTTTTTATCTCTTTTCATATTTTTAATAATATAGGAAGATAAGTGATATTTTAAAAGTATTATTTTTTCACCAAATAGAAACATTTAAATAATATGTAATATATTTCTTACATAAAATGTAATATATTTTTGACAGGTGGAAAAATGGTTATTGCAAAACCAGAATGGTTCAAAAGAAAAAATAGGGGTTTTTTGGGTTACAAAATAACCTGGCAAGGGGCAGTTTATTTAACAGTTGCAATAATAGTTCTTTTATTTGGAATACTATTCACAGAAAATTTAATTATTAATTTAATTGCTACAGGATTATTCCTTTTCTTATTTATGGATGCATTGAGCGCATCTTTAAAATCACTGGACGAAAGAGAACAGATGCACTCAGCCATTGCCATGAGAAATGCTGCTTGGGGGATGATTATAACCATGATCATCATGTCCATTATATTCTCAAGCTTTAGTGGAATTAAAGCTAATTTGAGCATTTTATTCATAATTACAGCACTTATAGGTGGAATCATAAATGTCATGACCTTATATAAACTGGAGCGGGGGAGTTGAAAACGTATTAAAACTGTGGGAAAAAATGAAGACTGAAATTAAAAAATTTAGAAAAGAGCTTAAAATGACTCAGGAAGAGTTAGCAGAAGCTGTGGATGTAACCCGACAGACAATCATTGCTTTGGAGCAGGGACGGTACAATCCATCATTAATCTTAGCATACAACGTGACCAAAGCTTTAAAAAGAAAAAATATTGAGGAAGTGTTTATTCTAGAGGAGATATGATAATTGCGTGATGAGATAAACCAGTTTCATTAATAAGACCTTAAAATCTTGGAAATAAGATAAAAAACAACACATAAGGGGAAAAAATTAAAAAAGAAAAATTAAGGCAAAAAAAGTAAATTGAGGCGAGTAAATGGGCATATATGGATTATCGTTTAAGAATTTGAAAAGAAGGAAGTTGAGGAGTGCTCTGACTATGCTGGGCATAATAATTGGAGTGGCCACTCTACTTCTTCTCATGGGTGCAGGAACTGGGATGCAAGCCTATACCAAAGACAAAATGCAATCTATGGCCGGTGATATAACCATATACAATAGCTCTGGAGGGGCTTATTCATCAGGAGAATACTATCTGGATTCAGAAGCTGTGAGTAAAATCCAAAACATGTCACAGCTTTATAACATAAAAGAAGAAACTGCATTCTCCTCAGAAATTAACAGAACGCCAATATACGTTGTGGGTGTGTCTAGTTGGGATCAATACAAGGTAAACGGAACCAACGGAGTGGTGGTTGACCAAACACTTGTGGATAAATTCGATTACAAAGTAGGCAGCAAGATCGTTATTAATGATAAAGAGTTTACAATAACCGGTACTACCAAACAAAAAACAATGCAGGGCCTTGTATTA
>DADN01000096.1:2266-2836 GCA_002509665.1 Methanobacterium sp. UBA8 | reverse complement strand
GTTGAAAGTCAGGTCCCAGGGACCATGGCCATGACCCAGTCTGACTACTCCAAACAAATTGATGATGCAATGAATGGTATAATGCTCTTCATAGGGGCAATTGCCAGTATAGGACTCATAGTGGGAGTTATTAGTATTGTGAACATCATGCTGGTTAATGTGACCGAAAGAACACGTGAAATTGGAGTTTTAAAGGCCATTGGATTCACCAACCGTGAAGTATTGGGAAGTATTCTTATGGAAGCAGGTCTTTTAGGTTTTATTGGATCAATATTTGGTTTAATAATAGCTGCAGTACTCCTGCAACTGGCTATAACCTTCTACGGAGCACAGCTGGGAGTGGAAGACATCACTATACTGTACATGTTACCGGTCTGGCTGGTTCTGTCTGTGGTAGGTGGAGCAACAGTGCTCAGTGTCCTGGCTGGATTATACCCTGCCTGGAGGGCATCAAGACTCAACGTAGTGGAGGCATTGCGTTATGACTGATATACTGGAAATTAAAGAAGTATGGAAAACATACCAGATGGGTGCGGAAAAAATCAATGCTATTCAAGGAATTAACTTCAA
>DADN01000096.1:0-2212 GCA_002509665.1 Methanobacterium sp. UBA8 | reverse complement strand
GGTGAAAACATCAAAGAACTTTCAGGAAAACAGCAGGCCAAACTGAGAAGAACCAAAATAGGATTCATCTTCCAACGCTTTAACTTACTTTCCCAGTTAACCGCACAAGAGAATGTCCTGCTTCCCATGGTAAAACCAGACCAGGAAAAAGCCCGGAAAATACTGGATCGGGTGGGGTTAGAAGGAAAATACGATCGACTTCCAACCCAGTTATCCGGAGGAGAAGAACAACGAGTAGCTATTGCCAGGGCCCTGGCCAACGACCCGGTTCTAATACTCGCTGATGAACCAACAGGGGAACTGGACACCACAAACAGCCGGATGATCATGGACTTATTAACCGAGTTAAACCAGGAAGGGATGAGTATTATAATAGTCACTCACGACCCCATGGCTGCCGAATACGCCCATAAAACTGTCAAGATGAAAGATGGGAAGATTGGCAATATTTAACTAATTTCGTTTTCAGATGGCTGAATTTGCCCCCTAACGGGGTAAATTCCATTTTTTTATTATTTGATAATAAACTAATTCTGATTTTGAAAATATCACTTAACTAAATTATAATCTGTAGAGGGATAAGTTTAATTCCTTCGGTAGGGCAGAATTTTCTGCATATTCCACAACCATAACAATTGCTGTTGATTTTTGCTTTTCCATCTGTAAGTACAACCCCTCCAAACTGACAGATTTCCTGGCACTTCCCACACCCAATACACAAATCATTATCTATATCTGCGATTTCATGGCCTCTACGTATGATCTCGGTAGATGGATATTTATTTTTTAGATGAAATAATAAGCATTCCCTCTGGTTGCAATTGCATATGGCACCTATATAAGGAGTTTTAAATGTCCATACTGTATGAACTTTGCCTTGATCTTCCATTAACTTCAGTAATGTGGTTGCATTTTCAAAACTTACATCAGAAATGTTTGAAAATTCGGGAATATTCTCTACAATATTGGCAGTAGTTCCAAAAAGTATGCATTGTCTTTTTTCTTTGCCAGTAAGATACTTCTGACAGGGACAATCAATAACACTAACTCTTCCTGGAATACTGCATATAGAGATGGCATCTTCCAAGGGAACTACCTGGCCTGAATGTTCCTGACTAAAGTAACTGTTAATTTTTATTTTCGCATATTCTCTGATGAATGGTACTTTCATTGCTATGTCTGTCTTACCTATTTTTTTCTGGTAATTTCTTTCATAATTCTTAAAAAAATCTTTGATAAATAATTCTCTCTCCTCAGAGCGTGCCAGTTCATCAGCATAGTTTTTAGCGGCTAGATACCACTTTTTACCTGCGCCATGTTGAATACAGAATTCACACATACAATTTCACCATTGGTGGTTATAATCTTATAAAAGTTATGATACGTATTATAATATAGCCGTGTATAATAATATTATTAAATCAATATTTTGGAAAGAAGACATGATATAATGGCTAGATTGATAATTAGAGCGGTAGATTGGGGAAATATTCAGCGCAGCCCCACATTTGAGGCAATATTTAATTATTTTTACTCAGATTCCAACTCATTACCGGTACCCGTAGTTTTTGATAGTGCTGGAACACGTGTCAATCAAATAATGCAAAATTTAACACCAATTTTTAAACAACTTGACATTATGGATGCCGGTTTAACTCTGGACATAGTTAAAGGTGAAAATAAACATCTGGCAGAAGAATTGATAAGTAAATGGTATGGTAAGGAAGATGAAGAGATTCCTAAAAAAAATAAAATGGAAATAACCCATTCATATTCTAAAATAAAGGAAAATGTGCATTTACGTCAGATGCAATATAGAAATGAAGCACTGCTAGATGTGGGTATTCCGGAGCAGTATTTACCTGGGATGCGGGTGCCATTTAAGCATGATGCAAAATTGAAGTTGATTATACCTGTTGAGGAAAATATTGCACAGGATATTGAAGATTTTTACAAACCTTTGGAAAATAATCAGCCATTGACAGAAATTTATGGTGATTTAGTGGGAATAAAACCTCTTAAGGATGAGTTAGATGGGGGAATTAGAATAGCTAAAAAACAAGTAGAATACTTCATGAAAACACGTGAACAAGCAATAGAAAGAATAAACACCTTAATAGCCAAAATAGTCATATAAGCATAGTGACAAATAAGGATAATTATTTAATAATCAAAATAAAAAAAATTTAAGATTATTCAGACAGTTTTTCAA
>DADN01000077.1:12135-13075 GCA_002509665.1 Methanobacterium sp. UBA8 | reverse complement strand
GCTGGCGTAAGCGCAGCAAATGTTGGAACTGCATCAACACAGACTGGTAATCACCATACTGTGCAAAAAGATATAAATTTACATGTTAAAGATATAAAAACTCTAAAAAAACCGATCAAAACGCAAAAAAAGGTCGTTAAAAAGTCAAAAGCAGTTAAAAAGACTGTTAACTCTACAAATAATATTACACAATTTGTGAACAAAAATAAAACATCAACTTCATCCAGTAAAAATTCAGTGAAGGCGAAAAATAATACAGTAACAAAATCAGTTCCTAAGTATGCAGGGGAAAAACCTATGTATGCATATGGGCATAAAAAGAAGGTAAGATATGCTCATAAATGGTACAGATATCATGGTAAATGGTACAGGCACCATGGTAAAGTTCACAAATATAAAAAATCTCATACCTACCGATATCACGGTAAAGCTCACAGATATCATAGATCAAGTGCAAACAGTGCAAGCATAAAAGCTTTATCTCATTCACTTTCAAGAGGTACACATTCACAATACCAGAAAGGAGCTAGAGTATTTAATTGGGTAAGAGACCATTTAAGTTACTNNAGTTACTCTTTCTACTACAACACCAGGTATGGAGCAAACGGTGCATTAAAATACAGGACAGGTAACTGTGCAGACCAGGCACATTTAGTTGTTGCCCTTGCAAGGTCCTCTGGACTGCAGGCAAGATACGTTGCTGCTAAAGCTCACTTTAGAAGTGGACATTGGATTGGCCACGTCTGGGCTCAAGTTAAAGCTAACGGTAAATGGTACACAGCAGACCCAACCAGTAACAGAAACTCCTTTGGAGTAGTAAGAAACTGGAATGCAGCGCATGTTAAAGGTATTTACAATAATTTACCATTTTAGATACCTTAATATTTTGAAAATCTCAAACATGGATCGTGTTTGAGTTTTTTTATTTTTATTTAATGCG
>DADN01000077.1:0-12101 GCA_002509665.1 Methanobacterium sp. UBA8 | reverse complement strand
AAGCAAATAAAAACTTTTATTTTATTATTATGTTTAAATAGTGCGATTAATCCAAATTTTGCTTTTAATAAGGTTATAATATCAGTATTAGGTTAGTACTATGATTAGAATAATGTATTAATTAAATTAGTATTCCTTTTCCTGTGTTGTAATGGTTTAAGATACCTGATTTGTAGTAATAATAAATTGGATATGTACATGCTGTGCTGGTTAATTAGATTTGTTTTTAAAAAACATTGCGCACTTAAAATATCGGTTTATGTTATTTAGTTTAGTATATGTAATTAAAAAGCTTATTAATCACTTAAAAATGATAATAGAATTTCATGAATTTGTTTAAAATTATTTCTAACTTTAAATACATACCCGAGAACTTTTAATTTATAAAAGTATAAACAGTTTATAATTTCTCCTGATCTGCATTTTAAATAAGCTCTTAAAATGTTTTAAACTCTAAAAAGAGCGTTTTGAATGTCTTTTTTTCAATTTAAAATCCAAAGCTTTAAATATTATATTTCCCTATCTCCCTTTGTAAATGAATAACATTAATGGTTTATTTACAATTTGGAAACAATAGGAGGCGGTATTATCAAGCGACACTCGTTGCTTGTAATGTTAATTATCTGCATCATGGCTATGTCTACCATTGGTAGTTCGTATGCTACAGCAGATAATCAGCAACTAGCGGAAACTAATGCAGATTCCGCTTTAAATAATAACACAACAGTTAATCAAAACCCAGTTGAAACTGTTAAAAATAACCAAACAGGGATCCAGAATACAGTTCAAAATGCTTCAGTAGCAGAAGCTACAGGAAAAAGTACAACAAAGACCCTACCGACTCAAAAAACTACAAATTCTACATTGAATATAAGTTCAAACAGCCAAAATTCGTTAAATACATTAACAAATACACAAAACGCAGTACAAACTGCAGAGACTAACAATCAAAATTCAGTAAATACATCTCTAACAAATTCAGCAAACAATACAACTATTCAACCACAAGCTACTGAAAATCAAAGATTTTCAAGCTTGCAAATAGAAAATTTGCAAGCCGCAGCAGGGACCACTTACACCAATGTTCATGGCATCTGGCTTAGAGCCGAAGATGCAGGAAATATTACTGTAAGTGAACTAAAGAAAGCAAATATTACAGATATATTCGTAAAATCAAATCTAATTTCAACTCCAACATACTCAAGCGTGTTATCGAATATTATAACAAAATTCAAGAATTCCGGAATAAGAATTCACGCATGGATCACCTGTTTCCAGGATGCAAATGGCAAATGGATTAATCCAGCAAATACTACACAGCAAACAACCTTGTTGAATTCAATTAAAAAGATCGTAACCAATTACAGTGTAGACGGTATCTTTCTGGATTACGTAAGGTATTCGGGAGTGGGAAGCAATACAGCAGGTACAAGTGGAACCGCAACAATAACATCATTCGTTCAAAAGGTCTATAATACTGTTAAATCGATAAAACCTAAAGCAGCTGTTTCAGCGACAGTGATGCCTGAGGGAGCTGCAAATGCAAACACTTATGGGCAGAACTATACACAACTTTCCAAATATCTTGATTTCCTCGTTCCAATGATCTATAAAGGAAATTACGGTCAAAACACCACCTGGATTGGAACAACAACAAAATACATTGTTAATAATGCGGGTGGAAAGCCGGTAATTGTTGGACTTCAATCATACATCTCAGACTACGATACAACACCCTTAAGTGCTGGTGAATTGAATGCAGACATTAAATCCGCATTAAGTAATGGAGCATCAGGATATGCATTATACAGGTATGGATTAATCAGTAAAGATTTCATAGCTCCACCAAGTTTCAATACAAGTGATATTCAAAGTGCTGCAGCGAAAGTAAAAGCATACATTGAAACTAATCACAAACTGCCAAATTATGTAACAATTGGTACCACCCAGGTTACAATGCCTGCATTTTTGAAACTAATGGTTAAAGGGTTAATGCAGATAAACAGCAAAATAACAACACCAATAACACTTAAAACAGTAAACAATCCTCAAAATTCAACAGGATCATTTACTAAAGGAAATATAAACAAAACAAGCTACATGGATATTGCACAGAGAATCAACTCTTTCATAGATTCAAATGGTCTTGCACCGAACTATGCAGCAACTGGCCTTGGAAAAGTTCAGTATGAACAGTTAGTATACATGTTCTCTAAAATATTGAACTATTACAACACAAACAAGACTTTACCAAGCTATGTTTCGATGGATCCAGGTGTTAAGGTTTCACCACCATCTGAAAGTGATATTCAAACTACGCAAATATTTACATTAGACCAGATCAAAGGTGCAGCAACAAGCGTCAAATCTTATATAGAATCTAATCATGAACTGCCAAATTATGTAACAATTGGTTCAGTGCAGGTTAAAATGACGGATTTCTTACGTTTGTTGCTTATAGGTACAATCGAAGTCAATGATGGATCAAATGCACAGATATCACTTAAAACAGTAAATATGGCAACAACACCAAGTGAAACTATTAACAGTGGAAATATAACTAAAGCTAATTACATAGATCTTGCAAATAGAGTCAAAGCATTCATAGATGCAAATGGGGCTTTACCAAACCATGCAACAACTACTCTTGGTGAAATTGGGTATCAATCCTTGATTTACATGTATTCAAAGATACTGGCATATGACAGTACAAATAAGGCTTTACCAAATTATGTTTCAGTAAGTCCTTGGAGTGCAGTTTCAACAGTGCCTATACCCTCTGATTTACAGCAGTATCTCAAGGAAACAAAGAATTGTCAGGTGACTAATTCACAAATTCAAGCACTGGCAAAATCAATAACAAGCAGTAAAACTTCTACCTATGACAAAGCGGTAGCAATTTTCAACTGGGTAAGGGACAATATAGGTTATTCCTTCTATTATAACACCAAATATGGAGCGGTTGGTACATTGAATGCCAAAACCGGAAATTGTGTGGATACCTCGCACTTGTTAATTGCTCTTGAGAGAGCTGCAGGAATTCCTGCACGATATGAGCATGTTAAAGCTCAATTTACAAGCGGTACATGGTACGGACACGTTATTGCCCAGGTATGGGTAAACGGTAAATGGTACAATGCAGATGGAACCAGTTCTAAGAATACTTTCGGTGTTATCAATAATTGGAATACTGCAACAGCAACATATTATGGTACATATGCGGAATTGCCTTTCTAGGCAAAGCATATGTTTTACTTTTTTTAAAATAAGTTTAATTTGAACTATTTAACGTATTTAAACTTAAAAATAATTGTTTAATGAATATTAATCGGTTTATGGCCCGTTTTTAAAAATTTTTTCGTCAAATTCCATTTCTTTGATCTTTTTAATTATTTTACAGGAACTGTCGAGTGGAGATTTTTTATAGCTTGTAACTTTTACAACTTCTACATCGATGTCCCTTTCTTCGAGCTGCTCTTTAAGTTTTCGAAGATCAAAATCCTGATCAGGACCTATAACAATTATATCTGGTTTTATTTCTTCAACTATTTTAAACATATCGCTAGTATGGCCTAAATAAGCTTCATCAACAGGTTTTAACATTTTAACAACTTCTAACCTTTGATTTTCACTCACAACAGGCACTCTTTTTCTTGCTCTTACAGTAGAATCCCTTGCAATAACTACAACAAGCTTTGCATCTTCTCCTCCTAGTTTTTTTGCCTCTTCAAGATAGTATCCATGTCCTGGATGAATTATATCAAATGTTCCTGTTGCCATCACTGTTTTCATTTCTTCACCTTGTTTTGCTTTAAATAGATTATGATATGAATCAACATTAGATAAATAATGCTTCTTATATTGGTTCCTAATTCTTTATATAATGTAAATATATTTGTGTAATAAAGATATATCTTTTAATATGAAACTATTGAAAGGAATAGGTACAAGTTCCTATGTTGGAGTTGGGAAGGTACGAAAAATTGAAACTGACCGTGATATTTCACAGATTAAAGAAGGTGAAATTGTAGTAGTTTCAAAGGCTTCAAGAGACATGCTCCAGCATCTTCAAAAGGCAGGCGGTGTTATAACTGATTATGGTGGAATTACCAGCCATGTTGCAATTGTGCTTAGGGAAATGAGGGTCCCCTGTATCGTTGGAACGGGGAATTCGACGGAAATTCTCGAAAATGGAATGATAGTAACTGTTGATGGGAAAACTGGAAATGTTTATGGGGGTTTTATGGAAATTGAAGGCGAAGAAGAATTTTTTGATATTTATAACCCTGCAACAAAAATTAAAGTCAATTTGAATGTTCCAGAAATTGCAGAAAGTGCTGCACTTTATTCAGACGGCGTTGGCTCCATAAGAATTGAGAATATGATGGTGAGGACATTGAAGCACCCTTATAAACTTTTGGAAGATGGAGAATTAGTTGATGTTATTGTCAGTGGGGTAAGGAAAATTGCAGATGCATTCTATCCAAAACCCGTATGGTTTCGAACATTTGACATACCAACTGATGAATTGAAGCGTTTAATGGGTGGGGAAGCAGAGCCTTATGAATCAAATCCTCTTTTAGGCCTTAGAGGTATACAAAAAGATTTAAATAGGACAGATGTATTAATGGCCGAATTTCAAGCAATTAAACATCTTTTAGATGAGGGTTATGATAACATAGGACTTAAAATTCCATTTGTTAGGGATGTCAGCGAGTATATTTTGTCAAAGGAAATTTTAAAAGATGCAAAATTAAGGCCCCATAAAGATATTGATGTAGGGGTCTCTGTTGAAACGCCGTCGGTGGTTTTTACATTTGATGAGTTTTTAAAGGAAGGAATAGATTTTATGTCTCTTGGTATGAGTGATCTGGCAATGTGTTCCTTAGCTGTTGATAGGCGAAGCGTTAAAGTTGCTAAACTTTTCAATATTATGCATCCTGCAGTTTTAAGGATGGCAGAGATGGTAATTGCAAAATGTAACTTATGGGGTATAGAAAGCAGTGTATCTGGACATGCTGGTGGAGACCCTGAAATTGTTGAAAAACTTATTAAGTTTGGAATAAGCAGTATTTCTACAAATCCAGATCAGGTGCTTAAAATACGAAAAACTGTTTATAATGTTGAAAATGAGATTATAAAGCGTGGATTTACTTCATAGAAATTATTTTATTTAAATTAGTGTTTGGTTAGTGCCAAATTAAATCTATTTACATAAAAGTTTCATCAATTAAATTGATAATTTTTGGATATAGTATAGTTAAATTAATTGGGATTTCAATTTGATGTAGGATATAATAGATATTATGTTTTTATATACATTTGATACACACATTCAATAAAAAGAGTTAATTATTTTTGGCAATTCAAAGAATTTAAAAATCGGAAATTTTGAGGATTTTAACGCTGCGATATTTTATTTTCATATAATATCAATGGCTGTTGAAAATTTACAATTTTCGACGCTCCAAAAATTCTATTTCATAGAATTTTAAGCGCCTTTGAAATCTACGATTTCGAGGCTCCAAAAATCAAAGATTTTTGAGAGCATCTTCGAAATCAATTTTACCTTTATACAATGCTGAACCCACTACTACACCATAAACATCTGTAAGACTTAGTTTTTTAATGTCATCAATTGAAGTAACTCCGCCAGAATAAATGATGGGTATATTCACAGCATCTAACAATTCTATTAGTGGAGCAGTGTCAAATCCTTTAAGTAGGCCTTCATAGTCTACATTTGTAAATAAAATACCGCCAGCTCCTTTTTTTTCAAATATTTTCGCAAATTCTGGGGCGCTTTTATTGGTTTTTTCTGTCCAGCCCTTTACCACAACTTTGGAATCTTTACTGTCAAGAGCAATTATTATTCTCTCACTGCCAAATTCACTGGAAAGTTCTGCAACGTTTTCAGGATTTTCTATTGCCATTGTACCTAAAATGACTCTATCAACACCCATTTTAAGTAATTCTGCAGCATCCTCTTTTGTCCTTATCCCTCCTCCGAGCTGAACTGGAATTGAGACGGTGTTTATAATCTCTTTGATTACATCAACATTTTTTTCTTTATTGCCGAAGGCACCATCTAAATTAATAATATGTAAAATATTGGCACCTTTCTTTTCCCATTCTTTAGCAACTTTGGCGGGGTTTTCAATGACTATTTGTTCAGTTCCAGGCTTTCCCTGGACCAATTGAACACATTTTCCATCTTTAATATCAACCGCGGGAATTATCAACATATTACTGGACATATTATTCCTCTCAATGATTTAAATGTAAAATATAGTATAGTTATATTTTTGTTTGATAAAAATATTATTGTGTAGTACTTTTTTAAAGTTTTTTAGAAGATAATAATGAAAGTAATTTAACTATTTTTTTAATTAATATGTATATAAACAGATAATTGGGCATATTATTTGAAAATTTACCTCTTAAGAGGTCAAGGGAGTTTATTCAACCCTTGATTTAAAAAGCACTCTTTATTTTGAGCTATTTTTAAGTGCAATTCTACTTGTTACCATAGCTTTTGCAGATAATAGTTTTTTATCTTTTTTACCATTTTTTTCAATTTCTACTTCAATCTTTTGAAGTAGAGATTCTAAATTTTCACTTTTGCAATGATTAACTTCTTTTAGGATGTCTTTAGATCTATCATTTGTTTTGTTTTTATGAGTACTTTGGTTTTTAAATAGTCCCATTTCGTTCATACCTCTATATTTTTTACAATGACTTTATTTGTTTCATTAAGTATTTAGATTTTTTTGTATGGGGACATTAGATGTAGTAGTAAAAATAAATCCGTATTTATCCATGCATTTATTGTCATTAACGTAATATTAGTTATTTAAGTTATTTTTTTTATTATATAATTATTAGATTATCCAATTTGTAGCAAATTTTATAAATTTATTATTCACAAATAATAAGCAAAGATCTTTATTTAGATATTGGAAGAATTAATGTTGAATTAACTTAAACAGGGATAATATGAAATCTGTAGAGATAACTGGAAATATGGACTCTAAAAGGAAATTGTTAATGGGTTTGTTCTGGACTAACAGGAAGGGTGTAAGGAGCGAAGGCTGCGCTCCATTTTTAATTGAAAAGATCGAGACTGAAAATAATACATACACGCCTGAGGAAGGTAAGTTTCTTAAATTGTCTGATGATATTTTAAATGATATTTTGGGAAATATAGATGATAAAAAGGAAGTTAAATTTGATATTAAGCTTGGAGAAGAAAATATTAAAGCTTCGTTTAAAGATGATATATTTTCTGTAGATACAACCAAAACTAAAGATCTTGAAGATGAAATAATCGAAAAGATAGAACAGGAAGAAAAAAGAAAATATCCCAATATTTGTTTTTCATTCCCTCCACGTGTTGGAATTCGTAAATATCCTTAAATAATATTTTTTTACTTATTTTATATATTAAATCATTAATATTTTTAAATTAATATTTAAATGAATAGTTTTCTATTATATAAAATGAATATAGGATATCTTATGGTGTATTAGGTATAATTAAATACAATTTTCAAAGACAATTATAAACAATCTATTTTATCAAAATTGGGTCTAATTACAAGATCAATTTAGGGGATATATGAATAAGGATAATCTTTAATCGTGTTTTATACATATATTGACTTGATAGAACATTACTTAGGTGAAACAATGAGAAAAGTGGCTTTAAAAGTGGCGTATATAGGAACTGACTTTCATGGATTTCAAAGACAGCCTGATTTTAAAACTGTAGAGGGCGAACTTATAGGTGCTTTAAAAGATGCTAATTTAATAGATAATCCAAAGGATTCGGGATATGTAATAGCAGGCAGAACTGACAGGGGAGTCCACGCGCTTGGTAATGTAGTTTCATTTAGAACTGAAGAAGAAGTCATAATAAACCAGATCAATGATTTTTTACCTAAAAGCATACGCATTTTAGCTAAAGCAGGGGTACGTTTTGGATTTAAGCCAAGATTTGCAAAATACAGGCATTATAGGTATACTATCGTAAATAATAATCATCTTAACTTAGATAAAATTAGAAGTGCATCTAAGATTTTTCAGGGCACCCATAATTTTTCTAATTTTTCAAAAAGGAGCGAAAGGAATCCAGTAAGGACAATAGATAATATAGAAATTAATATAGATGAGAACCTTTTGATAATTGATGTAATTGGGGAAAGTTTTCTATGGAATATGGTTAGAAAAATTGCAACAGCCCTTTTTTTAGTTGGAAATGATGAATTAAGTATAGAAAAGCTTCAAACTTTTTTTGATCCATCAACTGCTACTGCTATTACTCCCATGCCTCCTGAAGGGCTTATTCTTATGGACACAATTTATGAAGGAGTGGTCTTCAAATATGATGAATATGCAAAAAGCAAGTTCTTATCAGCACTTATGGAGGAATATACCTATAATCGGACTATTGCTGCTGCAGAAAAGATCATGATGGATGAATTAATTGGACATTAATTAGTTAAGTTATTACTCTTAAATATAATTTATCCAGAAATTACATCATATTAAAAATGATTACAAATCATTTTAATTTTGATATTATGATTATTTTAGCCTTAAAAGTAAATAATATTAGTTAGAATTCTTTTTTTATCTAAATGTGTTTTATTATACTTTTAAAATGGTTAATTCAGTAAAATATAATGATTTATAATAATCAAACTTACTTAACAAAAAACGAGATTATAAAAGCCCTTATGGTACAATAAACTTTATTTACCTTTTATTTTGAAATACGNNTTAAGTGTTTAACTAGAATAATAATAATGGGTGATATTATAAGAACAATAATGATGGCTGGCGGAAAAGGGACAAGATTACGACCCCTAACATTGGTAAGGCCTAAACCAATGATACCTCTGGTAAATAAGCCTATTATAGAATATACTGTTAATATGTTGAAAAAATCTGGATTTAATGATATTATAATGACTTTGAATTATATGTCAACAAATATTAAAAAATATTTTAAAGACGGTTCTGACTTTGGTATGGATATAAGGTACTCAGTTGAAAAATGGCCTCTTGGAACTGGAGGAAGTGTTAAAAAGACAGAAAAGTATATAGATGATACTTTTATGGTTGTAAGTGGAGATGTGCTTACTGACGTTAACTTTAACGATGTTGTAAAGTACCATAAAGAAAAAGGAGCAATTGCAACAATGGTGTTAACTGAAGTGGAAGATCCTACTCATTTTGGGATAGCAGTAATGGATAAAGACCATAAAATAACTGAATATTTGGAGAAACCATCTCCTGAAGAGGCATTCAGTAAGGTTGCAAATACTGGAATTTACATTTTCGAGCCTGAGATATTTGATTTCTTTGATGATAAAGAAAAAGAGGTGGATTTTTCAAAGGATATTTTCCCTGAAGTAATAAAACAGGATGCGGGAATATATGGGTACGTATTTGATGGTTACTGGAACGATATTGGCAGGCCTGAAACATATCTTGAAGCTACCTATGATATTTTAGACCAGAAAATGGATCAAAACTTCTATAAAACAAAAATGGAAGAGAGTATTGGAAAAATAGGAAATATTTGGGTTGGAGAAAATGTTTTCATAGATGAAAAAGCCAGAATAGAGGGTCCCGTAGTAATTGGAAATAACTGTACTATTGAAGAAGGATGTAAAATAGCGAGGGGAAGTGTAATTGGGGATAATGTCTCAATTGGAAAGGATGTAAACATCGATGGAGCAGTTCTTTTCCCAAACAGCATAATTGAAGATAATTCTTTCCTAAATGGATGTATAATAGATACAAAATGTTTGATTGATAAAAATACAGTTGTAGAAAATGGGGTTGTGACTGGAAGTCTGGTTGAAATTGGAAGAAACAGTATAGTGCGTTCTTCAAGGTCCCTAACTAATAATATGAAAATTGTACCAAATTCTATAATTGATTCAGATTATGTAATGGAGGCCAAGTAATCTACCAGATAATTTGCCATAGGATAAAAAAAACTTTTTTAAAAATTAGAGGGCCTTTTATTTTCTTTAAGTAGTTCCCTCTTCAAATTATCTAAAATTATGTAGCGTAAAGTTTCTTTTGGAGATTAAAATGTCATTATATATAAATGAAATTAGAGGAGTTGTAAATTCAGAGATAACCAACGAATTTGCATCAAATTTGGGTAATATAATTGGAAATTTTGTTAGATCTGGAAAAAAGGTTATAGTTGGACGTGATATAAATGACCCCTCACAGATGATCAAGCGTTCCATAACTGCAGGCATACTGGCAGCTGGAATTGATGTAATTGATTTTGGGGTTGCTCCAATACCTACTGTCCATTATGGGGCTGATTTGTATAATACTGACGTTCTTGTTACTATAACTGCTTCACATATGCACCCTGAAGAAATAGATATCAAAGTGTTCAGCAATCATGAAATACCCTTAACTCAAAGGCATGCTGAGAAAGTATCCTGGGATAAAGTGGGTCAGCTTTCATATGTCCATGATTATGTTGATAAATACTTAAATGCAGTCTTAAAAAATACTGAAAAGAATATTATAAGTAGTAGAGCTCCTAAAGTGGTTATAGACTGCGCAAATGGTTCATCAGTACAGTTTTTACCTGAGATTTTAAGCAGATTGGGCTGTGATGTTATACTATTCGGATGCCAGCCAACAAATATAAGCGCCAGAAAATTCGCAGAACCAACACCTGAAAGTATTTCCCTGGTTTCAAACCTTGTAAATGCAGTGGGCGCAGATATGGGAATTGCAATGGATAACGACGGCGATAAAGTAATTTTCATTGATGAAAAGGGAAATGTAATAAGGGACCAGACTGTACTTGCAATACTTGCAAGGGAAGCTTTAATTGAAAATCCAGAGGGAACAATTGTATCATCAGTTACAGCATCAATGTCTCTGGATGAAATAGTATCAGATCATGGCGGTAAACTCATAAAAGCACCAATTGACTGTGTTTTAGATGAAATAATAAAAAATAAGGCAGTATTTGGTGGAGATAATTCTGGAATGTATGTATTTCCACAGTTTCAGGAATGTTTTGATGCAATCTTTGCAGCTGTTAAAATGTTAGAAATAGTTTGCAGGCACAATAAAACATTTTCTACTATGGTTAAGGAAATACCTGAGTATCCAATGACTGTTTTTTCTGTAGACTGCGAACATGATGAAAAGCAAAAAGTTTTAGAGAATTTAGAAGAAAATTTAAAAGGCACTGGCGAAATTGATACCACTGAGGGAATTAAAATGCAGGAAGAAGATTCATTTGTTCTTGTACGGCCTTCCAGGTTTGAGCCGTTGATGAGGGTTTATGTTGAGGCTAAATCTTCGGGTAAACTGCAGAAATTGAGCCATGATATAAATAAAATGATGTAATGATGAATTAAATATTTTTTTAGTTTAAATCAGGTGATTTTAATGGAAAAAGTATGTAATGTTTCAGATGTTCCAGAAGGAATGATGAGGGGATTTACTGTTAAATTCAGGTACCTTCTTCTGGCAAATTTAGGTGGAAAATTTTATGCTATGGACGCTGTGTGTCCCCATATGGGAGGTTACCTGCCTATTGGTAAGTTTGAAAATGGCGTTGTAACCTGTCCAGTACACGGTTCCCAGTACGATGTTAAAACTGGAAAACTTGTTAAAGACGTTTCTGGGCTCTTGAAGATTGTTACCGGCGGCGGATCGCGTGATTTGAACAGTTATAACGTTGAAGTGAAGGATGAGTCTGTTTTTGTTAAGTTTTAAATTGAGGAATGAACTATAGAACGTATACTAAGTCTAATGATGGATTTAAATTTATTNNGTGTTTGTCTACCCTGAAACTCCTTGAACTATTCACATTATGCCCTAAAAAACATGGCAAGCCCTATATATTGAAAAATTGTCACAAATGCTATATGTGGGAAAATATGAAAAGAGAGGAAGTTAAAAAGTTAATGTACGAGCGGTTTATTGAACCTACAAAGCTAAAAAGAGATGTTTTTGTTGGAGTAGAACTGGAATTACCTATTATTAACTTAAATAAAAAGGCAGTGGATTTTAAATTAGTTCATGAATTGACTGTAAAATTT
>DADN01000234.1:609-2627 GCA_002509665.1 Methanobacterium sp. UBA8 | reverse complement strand
GCCTGAGGAACAGGAGATCTACGGTAAATAGGATAATAGCAAAGACTACTATGGATGCTATATTTCTGGTTGTTGGTTTAACCTTTTTCATATTTCCTTATACATTGAACATGGTATTTAATTTCATGGTTAATTATTTCAGGCATTCTTCCTGTGATTTTGGTTGTATTGTACTCCTTGATCAAATCAACTTTTTCCGCACCGAAAACTCAACACCCCACTCCATCACGCGCAACTCAACCTCCACATCCGAAACAGAAGACTCTACTCTTTTAGGAACCACACCATCCCTCGCAAACTCAACTATATGTGGATATCTCGATTCAAAGGTTTCGGCATCAAAGAAATCAGTGACATAAACATTGCATTCTTTTATGTATATCTTACGGTCTTTCTGGCCCTCTGACTTTTCAGCATGCCTTATAATTCGCCCTATCTCTTTTTCATCCAGGTCTAAAACCCTGAAAGTTGCAAAATATTTGTTTTTATCTTTTTTGTATCCAATTTTTATTAAACTGGTTTTTTCGGGCTTTAGACGCTGTGATTTCTTAATAAGCTTTTGTATATCATTTTCATTTTTCAAGAGGATGCCTCATCTATATACTTTTCTATATATGTTAGTTGAAAGATGCAGGATATATAAAGTTTTGTATATAGGAAAATACATACTGGCATATATAGTATTTACTTAAATGTATAGTAAACTATAAAGAAATTCATGAAGATGAAATATGAGACAAAGGCGGGCAGTGTCGGCGGGTCAACCACAACGGTAATTCCTTCTACTTTAGTGAAGTTATTGGAGATTAAAAAAGGCGATAAACTCATCTGGAATATTGATGTATTGGATGAAGGTGCAGTAGTTACTTTTTCAGTAAAAAAAGAGGATGAAAAATAATCTTTAAAATAGGGTTTTAAAATGAAGAATTATTTAAGTACGCGAACGGCAGGCTTTTTATTTCTAATATTGGGATTAATGGGAATGTTATTGGGGTTAATATCTCTAAGTGAGAACTCCATTTTAAGTCCAGTATTCCTTGTTCTAGGTGTGCTATTCGTCCTGACAGATACATGTAAAAGTAAAGAATATTGCAACAAAAATCTTTATATGGCGATTGTGGTAGCGTCTATAGCAGTCATGTTATTTTGGGAGTACATCTTTGCGCCTGCACAAAATAGATTAATATTTTATCTAATTGCAGCAATATTGGCAATAACATTTTTTGTGATGTCTTACTCTATGTTAACTCCAGAAAAAAGCCGTACAGGAAAAGAAAAGAAGTTGTCTTGGATTATAACATTTTTATTTGGATTCTCTCTTTTCGGTCTAATGGCTATTGTTTACAATGATTTTGTAACAGCACTTGCTCTTGGGGTTTTTGTAGTGATTATGTTTGTAATTTCTAGATTAATTCACAGAAGGAGAACTATTAAAGCTTAAAATTAAAGTTTTGTTTTAATTTTAAACTGCAGGTTTCTCAGGCTTTTGTTTTAAATATTCGCCTGCTGTTTTTCCAAGGTAACTGCCAATAGCTGCAGCTAAAAAATACCCTATAACTGCCCCAATTATAAGATAATAATCTACCGTTGTATTTAAACCCATTATTATTCCGACATATCTTACTAGGAGGGTGTATATAACTGCAATTATTCCTTCATAAATTCCATAAAGCATCTTTTTTTCTCTAGCTAAAAATGCGGTTACAAACCCTCCAACAGCAAAGAAAATTGTTGCCATTAAAAAATAAGTTAGTCCCATAGAAATTTTTAGATGAAAAGAACCAAAAAGACTCATAAAGACAATAGTAACTAAAATTCCAGCTATAATTGCGATGATTGGGTGAAGATTCCTGTTTAAATATTTTATTTTAAATGATTGTCTGTTATCTTTCTCTGTCATTTTCCCAATGAAACCACCAATAGTTGCAGGTAAAAACACTTCAAAAATTATACCAACTAAAGCGATTAAGAAGTATATATAATTTATAGGGATCAATGCCACTATACTGATAAATATA
>DADN01000234.1:0-602 GCA_002509665.1 Methanobacterium sp. UBA8 | reverse complement strand
TAAATAAGTGGCTATAAACCCTCCAATTATGGCTATGACAAAATTTGAGGCTACCCCTGCTAATACATTTCCACTAAACAATTTCATTGAAATTATAAACAATATAATACCTGTAATTATTCCTAAAATTATAGAAATGGCTGGATGAACTTTCATAAAATATATCCCCTCTTTTTTTGTATTAATTCTTCTTAATATATATTAATTTTTATGTTTAAATGCAAAAAATAAGGAGAAAAACATGCTGCAGGAAGATGTGGAATATCTCGAAGATAACGTGTCTAAATGACATGGATGATCCTCTGGCAGTAATCTCAAGCACCTCTATCTTTAATATACATGCGGATCTAAAAAAGTTCAACGGCATTAGGGGGTATCTGATGAATAAAAAAGAAGACTATTATAAATCCAAAAAATCAGATTATTTTGCCCAGTTTAATAATTTTTGTGGGCGTATTGGTGCTTTAATAGAAGAAAAATACGGCGGAGGATTCAAAAAAGATGTTATGCCTGAAATTAGGGAAGAATACGAATCGATATATGAAGAAATGCCGTATATCGGTGGAGACGAGAATAATTTAACCAGTGACCTTGTCTCTGCT
>DADN01000087.1 GCA_002509665.1 Methanobacterium sp. UBA8 | reverse complement strand
TGGATTTTGCAGTGATTGTTTAAATAAGCTTTTTTAGTTATTAAAAAATAGATTTTTAGTTCTCTTAAACTGTTAACCTAATTTATCAAGATATTTACTTTTAATTTTTTGATACTCTTCCTCTGATATTGCGCCCATATCAAGTAATTCTTTTGCTTTCTTAATTTCATCAAGAATATTAACTTCTGCATCCTGTTCGGTAGCATCTCCCATTTCTTTGTCAGATCCGCTATCGCTTTGCGTATCTAATGGAACTCCTTCATCATGTCCATTTCCATCTTTTATAGTCAACAGAACTTCTTTTTCATTACTTATTTCAGTATCAAATGAGTTTGCGTTTTCATTTGGAGCTTCTTTTAAGCTAGTTCCGCAGCCAATGCAAAATTTAGAACGCCCATTATTCTCATGGTCACATTCAGGACAAATTATTGAATTCGCCTCATGTGTGCTTACGCCATTTTCAATTAAGCTACTTCCACAACTAATACAAAATTTTGAATCTATTTTATTTTCAGTTCCGCAGCCCTGACATATAATCATGTTAGATTTAGCTTCATTTATTTTAAGAGTATATACAGGGAGTTTATTTAATTCAGTTCCACAGCCAATACAAAATTTCGCGTTTTCAAGATTTGCAGTGTGGCATTTTGAGCAAATAACTTCGTCCTCTTTATCAAATTTTTCATCTGGATTTATGCCTTTTCTTCTCAATTCCAGTCTTCTCTTTATTTCTTCGTTTGAAACCATGCTTTTTCCCCTCTTAGTCCAATGATTATAAGCTGAATATTAAATTGTCAAAGATAATTTTAAACTTTTCTAAAGTTTCAGTACAGTCGCCCGTTGTTTATGCATTCTATTTGAATATATGTGATTTAAATCCAGTATGTATTCTATACCATCAATCAATAATTTCAAGCTGATAGTTTATATCCTCTTAATTTTCTTATTGACAACTTCCTTTATTATCAAAGGCAGAGGAGTTCTATCTCCAAATACATTGGTTTTTCCAGATAAAATTGCTTCAATTATACTATCAACAGAAAAATCAGCTTCAAATTCGGTTACACAGCTTCCAATTGCACCTAGAAAGTGTGCATCGCTTGCACCAATTTGAGGTATTCCCCTCTCCTCAGCAAGATTTTTGGCCTTCCAGTTAGAATAGCCGAAGACATACCTGGAATTTAAGGTTTCCATGGCATCAATGTCCAGCTTTTTAATCCTATCGCATAAACCTTCCCTGTAACGTACAAATGGATGTGGGGCAATGGCAATTCCTCCAGCTTCCCTTATTGCTTCCACTGTTTCTTCTGGAGACAATCCTCGTTTTATCTCTTCATTTATCCCTATTGCTACGATATGGCCTTTGCTGCTGCTTACTTCCATTGCAGGAAGCACTATAAAATCTTCCATATCTTTAGATTCTTCAATTCCAACCAGTGAGCCTTTAATGCTGTTATGGTCTGCTATTGCAATTGCATCAAGTCCTATACTTCTTGCCTTCTTAATTATATCTCTAGGACGCGCTGTTGAGTCACTAGAGTATGTACTATGTATATGTGGATCTAATATCATTTTATAAATCCCCTTATTTTGTAAATCATATTCAGATGCATGCATCCTTAAATATTATAAAATTTCATTTAATGATTTTTAATATTCGATTGAATTGCTTTTATAAGCCCTGCAGGCCCAGTCATCATCACGTCTCCTGCAGGAGCTGCATAATGCACATTAAAATCTGTTTTCTCTAAAACGTTTCTGCGAGGCCCCGTTGCGACTATAGCTTCAAAATCGCCTATTGGTTTTAAAGACCATGCACCATGTCCATGATCTTCATGTACTTCTTCATGAGTTATAGTTCCATCTGCAAGCTTTTTAACGAATAAATCTATCTTATCAGGAGTCATATTACGGGTATGGTGTTCAAATACACCTACAACTTTTCCGCCGTCAAATGCTGCTGCTAGAGTATGCCCATTTCCAATATCCATAACTATAAACTTTTCAAGAGTTTTCACATACCTATCGCATGTTGCACCGCAGACAGATGCGAATTTAGAATCCATTACAGCAGTTTTATAAGTATTAAATGACCTGAATACCGCGTTAATCCGTGTAAAATAAGAGGGAGCTTCACCAAAATATGCAAACTCTTCAGGTCCTTTTGGAACGTCCAGTTTTTCCCTTATTTTCATGAATCTGAAATCTCTATCTCCAACACCTTCCATATATCCATGATCCTGGACTGCTATACCCAAATAATCAAAACTCGGATCTACATCAAATTCAGCCAGTGCACTTTTTATGGCGTCCAGATCAACATCTTTAAACTCTATTTGAGTTAAATCTGAATATTTCCCGGCTTCAGAGGAAGGTACTATCTCAACCCCTAATGATTTTACATAATCTAAATTGTCTCTTATGGTCCTCGCAGCATTCTCTGTCATGAAAACTCTATAATCTTTTAAATGTTCCTTTATAACTTTAGTTATAAATCCTCCACCCATAGTTTCGCCGTTTATAAATAAATCTCCATCTGATTTGGCTATCCTATCAGCGATTATCCTTGTAGGAGAGGGCATTACCAGTTTTGGAGAATTTTCAATGGACTCCTTGCTGTCATAAAACATGATATCTTGAGTACCTAAACCTACGTCAATTGTTAAAATCTTCATGTTAGTATATTTGATTTTATATTATAATAATTCATCAAATTGGATACATGATTATATCCCGTACCTGTTCAGTATTCAGGAAATAATTCGTTGAACAATTAATACACCAAATAATATTTAATCAACATTCTTTTTTTGCATTTTAAACTTTTTAGATATTATATTTTTTAATGCCCACAATAAATTAATTTTACAAGTTTAATTATGTTTTAAATTGATTAAATTCATTTATACAAGAAATTAGCACTTCTAGCCCATAATTTACATAAATGTGATTAACTATACCTTGATCAGTTATTACTAAATTTTATTATACAGCAAAATTTAAATATTAATTAAAAAATAAGATTATTCCCATAATATATTCTCAGGGGATTTATAAATACGTAATAAAATTTACATTATTATGCTTAAAAGATAATGATACTTGATAAACAGATGTAAAGAAAATAAAAGATTATTTAATTTTTAAAAAGCAAAGGGGGCGGTAAAATACGGAAAAATTATTTAATATTAATATTGTTTGTTTTAGCTTTTTTTATAACTATCAGCACCGTTTCGGCAGCAAGTGTTACACCTAAGCAGGTTGCTAATTCGTCAACTGCTGTTAAAAACTACGTAGATACAAATCATAAGCTTCCAAGCAGCGTAAGTATATCTGGAAATAATGTGAACATGTCCAATTATTTAGGGCTCTCCACATCAGCAGTGCTGAGTATCAATAAGAGTTCAAACACTGCAATTACAATAAAAAACTTTGGAAGTGCGGCTTCCCCTTCAGAAACAATTACAACGCAAACCATCAGCAAAGCAGAATACTTAGACATGGCAAATCGTGTAAGGTCNNTGCACCTAATTACGTTACTCAAACCAGTACAGGAAAGACCATCCGATATGAATCCATGATTTACATGTTTTCACAGGTTCTAAATTATTATAACGCAAATAAAGCTCTGCCAAGCAGCGTTACAGTAAAATCATGGGCAACTGTCACCTCAAATTCAAATATAATAGGCAGCACAAGTTATGGTTATGTAGAAAAGAAAATTTATGGAAATAAAAGTTCTAACCAGACTGTAGTCCTCATAATCGGCATGCATCCACAAGAAAATGGAATACACACTGCCATTGCCAATGTTCTGGCAAGTAAATCTTCCCAACTCACTAAAAGATATGTCCTTTATTATATTCATGTAACCCAGGATGCCAGCGATTACAATAAAGGAAGGATGAACGGGCAGTTATTAGGTCAGAAATTTATAGTTCCAGATGTTGCCAGTGAACATCCAATGTTAGTTCTGGACAACCATGAAAATCATGGTGCAGACAGCGGATATGCCCATTACAGGTTTTTATATCCAATTTCAAATACCAACATTACCACAACCTATGCTAATGAGATAATCAGCCGAATACCATTTTTAACAACATATTATCCTCCAAATCCAACAAGCCCACAATATGTCACAGTACCAATTGCANNACTACAATAATTTACGAAACTTACCTCAGCGATTCAACAGCTCAAAAAGCAATTGATGCAAACGCCATTGTCGGTGCATTAGACAGTTTTGACAAACCAACAGACACTAAAAGTCCAACTGTAACTGTCAATCCTGCAGG
>DADN01000239.1:18127-18751 GCA_002509665.1 Methanobacterium sp. UBA8 | reverse complement strand
ATCGAAAAATGTATTAATGATCAAATAATAAAAACGGATACGAATTGAATAAAAAAAGTTTGGGAAATCCCTTTTGAGTAATACTTTATTTAATTTAAGTATAACTAAATTTAGAAGTATACATCTGAGTGGAGTAAGTTATACTGGGAGAAATAGGTTCAACTTATTCAAATAAAAATTAATTTGACAGACTTATTTTTTGAAAAGTTGGATTAAATGCTTATTAAATGATAAAGATGTAATTTGCAGGGGATTTATAATTAAATAAATTGAAATTAATGATTTTAAAAAATAAAAAGAACCATTTTTGAGTTTTTCAAAATGAAAAATGGGATTAAAACNNAAAGAACAACTTATTTGTGACCTGGAACGGGCATTGCAAGAAGGAACTGTTGAACTGGAACAAATTGCAGAATATGTGGTTAGGCTTAGTAAAACCAATGAACAATTAAGAAATGAAATAAAAGAATATAAAAGCACTGAGAACGCGCTCCGGGAAAGTGAAGAAAGATTCAGGTTGTTATATGAAAATTCTCCCTTCCCTTATCAATCACTGGATCGTGATGGTAATTTTATCGAAGTAAATCAGGCATTTCTTGATGCATTGGGTTATACTAAAGAAGA
>DADN01000239.1:13290-18071 GCA_002509665.1 Methanobacterium sp. UBA8 | reverse complement strand
AGATTTTAAGTGAAGATAATACTCAAATAACCATATTACTCGATGGCAATATTGAATATGCTGCAGATGGTACTTTTAAACAGACACACTGTGTATGGATTGATATTACAGATCGAAAGCAATGGGAAGAAGCCTTAATAGAAAGTGAGGATCGATACCGATTTTTATATGAACATAATCCATCAATGTACTTTACTGTAGATCCTGAAACTTTAATACTGTCTGTAAACCAATTTGGAGCCGAACAATTGGGGTTTACGGTTCGTGAGTTAGTTGGGCAATCTGTATTAAAAGTATTCTGCGGCGAAGATAGAGAAACTGTAATTTTAAATATAAAGCGTTGTGTTAACAATCTTGGACAGTTATTTCACTGGGAACTGCGAAAGATTCGCAGAGACGGCAGCATGATTTGGGTTAAGGAAACAGCACGCGCAGTAAAAGGTACTGATGGGAAAATTACAGTATTGATTGTATGTGAAGATATAACGGAACTTAAAGAGCTAGAAAGTATTCTAAGGCAAACACAGGATACGTTGGAGCTAAAAGTTCAGGAACGTACAAAAGAGCTTTCAAAATGTAACATAAGGCTGGAAAGCGACATTGGCGAAATTAAAAGAATAGAGCGAGCTTTAAGGGAAAGCGAAGAAAAATTCAGGGCTCTTGCAGAAAACTCTCCTGATATTATTTCAAGATTAGATAAAGAATTAAGATATAAATATGTTAATCATGGTTCCAACACTCTTGGATTATCCTCGGAGAATTTAGTTGGTAAAAAAATTGAAGATATAACTCCATTAAATGGAATTACTAAAATATGGATGGAAAGTGCCAGAAAGGTTTTAAAAACAGGGGAAATACGGGAGATGGAGTATGAATTTCCTTCTATTCATGGATTAAAAGTTTTTCATTCGTATATGGTCCCCGAATATGATGATGGGGAGATAGAATCATTACTTGTAGTAAGTCATGATGTTACACAACGAAAACAATTAGAAGAAGAATTAAAAGCAACTGTAAAAGAATTAAGACATTCCAATGAGGAATTACGACAGTTTGCATATGTTGCATCACATGATCTTCAGGAGCCTCTCAGGACTATTACCAGTTTTACCCAGTTAATTGAGCGTCGTTATAAGGATAAGTTAGATTCAGATGCTGATGAGTTTATTGAATATATTGTGGATGCTGCAAAAAGAATGCAGACATTAATTAACGACCTCCTCAACTACTCCCGCGTAGCAACAAAGAAAAAAGAGATTGAACTAATAGATATTGAAGAAGTATTTAATTCTGTTTTAAATAACCTCAACACTGCAATTTATGAAAATGATGCTGAAATTACCCACGAAAACCTCCCTAAGATAATGGCTGAACCAGGACAGATGATCCAGTTATTCCAGAATTTAATTGGAAATGCCATTAAATTTAGAAAACCAGAAATCCCCCCTAAAATCCACATCAAAGCCCATAAAGATAAAAATGAATACATTTTCAGTGTTGCCGATAATGGAATTGGAATGGAACCACAGTATGCAGAGCGTATTTTCACAATATTCCAGAGATTACATACAAAAGAAGAATATGAAGGTACAGGAATAGGTCTGGCCATTAGTAAAAGAGTGATAGAACTTCATGGTGGGCAAATATGGGTAGAATCAGAACTTGGAAAAGGTTCGACTTTTTACTTTACGATTCCTTTCAACATACTGGATTCTTAAAAATCATGATTTATGGTATAAAAATACATAGCATGCAAACACTTCGTGTTTGCTGTGTCAAAATTGAAACTTACAAATCCTTAGAAAATCTACGATTTTCTATGCAGCAAAAATCATAGATTTTTGCATGCTTTGATTTGTGCTCCAAAACCTACGGTTTTGAGAGATTTTGACAACATTTCTTTAATGTTAATATTGTGGCAGCAAAAATAACGCATGTGAAAATTGAATTTGGATCCATATTTTCAATTTAATGCATTAAATAATATTTAATTCTCTTTTTTAAAGTTTTTACCTATGTTCCATGCTTTGCCTATATTTTCACCTACTTTCCAGTAGTTGTTATCGGGCATAGTCAAAACTGCAGGGTTAATTTTTTCAATATCTGGCTTGTTGTCTGTTAAATATTTCTCTTCAGTATAAGTGCCTACTATTTCTCCAATAAAGAGATCACTTGTAGGCATTTCATAAATATCATTTAACTTGCACTCTAATGATAGGGGGCATTCTTTAATCATAGGTGCAGTCTCTAAATTTCCATAATAGACTTCAAATAGATCAGATTTGTCTGTAGTTTTTCCAGAGACTAGTCCACAATAATCAGTTTCTTCTATTGAGTCTATACTTGGAAAATTGACGCTGAAGGTTTTGTTTTCGCGAATAGCTTTATTTGTCAGATGATTTTTATTTACAGAAACAGTCAAAAGAGGTGGATTAATACTTGCTCTCATTACCCATCCAAGTGCCATGAAATTGGATTTATCATCTATTTTTGTCCCTAAAAGCGCAACGGGCATTGGATAAACAAATCCATTTTTTCCGATATCTATTTTTTCCATATTTTTCTCTCCATTATATTTTAAAATTCCTTTATTTGTATGTACAACCAATTATAAGTTGTATGCACAAACAATATATAAATGTTTCTATATATTGTTTGCTAGTGAACTAACTAAAAAAATCGGAGAAAATCGGTGAACTAAATGAAAAAGGATGTTAGATGTGAAGACACTTTATGTACCTGCCTGTATTTTGCAAGCAATAAACTTAACCGACTTATAAGCAGGATGGCTGACGAAGAATTTTCAAGGATAGGACTCTCAACACCCCATGCATTTGCGTTAATGGCTATTAATACTGAACCAGGACTTTCACAAAATGAATTGAGTAAAATATTAAATATTAAACCTTCAACAACATCCAGATTTATAGATAAGCTTGAAAGTAAAGGTTTAGCTACTAGAAAAGTCAAAGGTAAAGTTTCATATATTTATCCTACAGAAAAAGGTGGAACTTTAAAAGAAGAAATAGAAGAATGCTGGCGAAACCTGTACCAAAGGTATTCAAAAATACTGGGAGAAAAAGAAGGAATTGAATTAACTGAATTAATATATAAGTCTGCTAATGAGCTGGAAGATAAATTTCAGGATTAATTCAGTTATTAAAGTTGATTAAGAACTACAATTTTAGTTTTAGTCATACCATTCCAACCTTGCAAAATCTTTGATTTTGCATGTTTGCGAAATGTAATTTCGCAACCGTGAAAATTGAAACATTAGAAAATCAAAGATTTTCTATGCATCGAAAATCTTCGATTTTCGACGGCGCTCAAAAATTCAGAGAATTTATTGAGCAGTTGATCATCCCATGTTTATCATTTTTTTTTAAAGTTGATTAATAACCACCATCTTAGTTTTAGTCATATCTTCCATTGCATATTTTATGCCTTCTTTACCTAACCCGCTCATTTTACAGCCTCCAAAAGGCATATTGTCCATACGGTATGTTGATTGTTTGTTTACTATAACTCCTCCAGCTTCTATCTCTTTTATAGCTTTCATGGCATTGTTAATATTATTAGTGAATATTCCTGCTTGCAGTCCATATTTGGTGTCATTTGCGACTTTTATTGCTTCATCAATTCCATTTATGCGGATTATGGGGGCAACTGGGCCGAATGTTTCATATTGTACAATTTTCATGTTAGAGTCAACATTATCAAGGATTGCTGGCGTGTATAATGTTCCTTTACGTTTTCCACCGCATAAAAGTTCTGCACCGTCAGTTATGGCGGCATTTACTCTGTTTTCAACTTCAATCGCTGCTTTTTTGCTTATTAAGGGGCCCACGTCTGTCTTTGGATCCATTGGGTCTCCAGTTACAAGTTTTTGGGTTTCATTTACAAATTTTTGGATAAATTCATCGGCTATTTTGTCATCGAGAATCACACGTTTTACCCCAATACAAACCTGACCCGCATTAAGATAAGAACCTCTTACAGCTGCTTCAACTGCTTTTTCTATATCTGCATCTTCAAGTACGATAAGAGGATCATTTCCTCCAAGTTCAAGTGTTAATTTTTTCATCCCTGCCTGTTTAGATATGTGTTCACCAATTTCTACGCTTCCAGTAAAGGATATCTTATTGATGATAGGGCTTGTTACAATTTCATCACCGATAGTCCTTCCATATCCAGTTACAGCATTTAAAGCCCCATCTGGAAGGTAAAAATCCATAATCTCGGCCAGTTTTAGTGCAGCAAGTGGGGCTTTCATGGACGGTTTTAAAATTATGCTGTTTTTAGCTGCAATAGCTGGTGCAACCTTATGAATTGCCAGGTTTAAAGGATAATTAAAAGGAGTTATGGCAGCAACCACACCTAGCGGAAGCCTCATGGTAAAACCAACTACATTTTCTCCACCTGCACAAGCATCCATTGGTATTGTCTCGCCGTATACTCTTTTTGATTCTTCTGCTGAAAGTAAGATGGTTTGTATAGAACGATTCACTTCTTCTATTGAATCTTTAATCGGTTTACCGCAATCAAGTGTTATTAATTTTGCAAGGGATTTCGAATTTTTGGATAAATCTTCATGAATTCCATATAAACTTTCTGATATTTTGCGGGATGAAAGATCATTTAAGGTTTTCTTTGCTCTGTTTGCAGCAATCAGTGCATTTTGCACGTCTTCATGATCTCCCTGAGGTACTGTATCTATTACTCCATTATTGAACGGATTTCTAATTTCTATTTTCTCAGGTTTCTCTATTAATTTCCCATTT
>DADN01000239.1:12524-13282 GCA_002509665.1 Methanobacterium sp. UBA8 | reverse complement strand
AATGAATTCAAAATAAAAAAAGTAGTAATGTAAAGTGTAGTATTTGGATATTATGTAAATTTATTGGATATATTCTGTAAGCTTTTATTGATATTTTGCACGTCGGTTTTGTTAATTTCGTTACCTGCCCCACTTAAATAATTCTTGTAGTAAAGTGCTGCTACAATTGCAATTACAATTATGCCGCCAAAAATCATTATAAGTTCAGCTGCACCTTGCCCACTTTCTTCTTTTAGCATTCCCATATTTAACACCAACTAACCTGTTCCTAAAATCTTTGGACCCAACATCTGTATTACAACAAATACTCCATAGGCTGCTGGGACCAGTAATAATGCAAATTTAACACCTTTTTTAGCACTGCCGTATAAAACAATACCAATTAACAGTGATGCTATAATCGAATGGATAATTATATAACCGCCTGCAGCAGTCACTGCAACATCTGCAAGTGGGTTTGGTTTACCTACAGACGCAATAAATGAATTGTATGTCATTATCATTCCGAGTGCAAAAGGGGCTGCTATTATGGCTGCAATGATGAGAAACATCACTGACATCATTACATTTGCTTTTCTTTCTCTCTGCAGTGCTAAAACTGCTCTTAAATCTTCCGCCACTGTTTCGACAACATCAGATAGGCTTCCACCAGTTTTTCTTCCTTCTAATATCATTCTAAATGTTCTATCTAAGTTTTTAGATTTAAGACGTTCTCCCATTGCAAGTATGGCATCATCAAATGTACTTCCAATTTTAAT
>DADN01000239.1:793-12456 GCA_002509665.1 Methanobacterium sp. UBA8 | reverse complement strand
TTCCATCATGAAAAATATCCAAACACCTGTAACTACTACAGGTAGTATAAGACCAATTATTGCCCCTAAAATGAGATTTATATTAAACAATGAAAATGCAACAGCACCAAGTAAGGCTAATCCAATTCCAAATAAAAGATCTAATGTTATTATGTCTGAAGCCTTAACATACATTCCACTTCTTATAAGCATTTCCTGCATCATAACAGCGTATTTTTCAGGTATGATGTTGTCAATAATGTTAGATACTGGAGATAATGCCTTGGGTATAGCTGCCATTTTTCCACCTTATTTAATATTCTATTTACTATATAAATAATAGGCTGGTTCAAAGTGTTACATATATACTTTCATTTAGATACACGAACTGGTATAAAAGTATTAATTTGAAATGCCTTATTATATCATTAACAGTAGTTTATCAACACTATTCCATATAATATTTCCTATTTTTATACTATTATAATCAACATAAAACAATCGTATTTACTTTAAGAGGATGCTTCTCTAAAATAGATTTAATCACATTATATTTCAGTGTTATCAATGCAATTAAAACATAAATTTCTTATTAGATGGTTATAAAGCAATAAATATTGTATTTTTAAGATCACAATAATAATACCCATTTATACGGAACTGTTTTTTTCTTTTTAATGGATTAAGGAAATTAAATATATGTGGGTAATAACTTATTCTTGTTATTGTGAGTTAAGTCACAAAATAGCTGCTAATTTGTTTGTAATATATTAAGAATTAGTTCATTAAACATTAAAAGATTAAAAATCAGTTAAACTACAATTTTTTTATTCATAATGTGATTATGGTTATATAAAAACTCATATCTAGTTATAATTCACACTTTGCCAGTATTGTCTTTAATAAACTAAGTATTCCTATTCTAATAATATTAAATTTTATAAATAAAGTATTACATAGGAAATTAAAAACCGTGGAGGTTGATATTATGGCTCAATTTAAACCATTTGAAATGGATGGAATTCCTATGGAATCAGAATATATGAACTGGGAAGAAGTAATTCAAGAACCATACGACAAAATGGATGTGAATCCTTATACCCGTACTAGAGTTATTTTAATGAATGGAATTGAGACTAATTCTGTATTAACATCTCATGCTGTGGAGAGAATGTCTGGTAATCCTGAAATTAAGAAACAAATGGCTGAAATACGCCGAGCAGACTCTCAACAACAGCAGACTGTGGACTGGCTTAACCCTCCTGATCAAACCATATTGGAAACTACTCTGGGCTACGAACAAGTAGCTGTAGATCTTACAGCAAATCTGGCTCAACACGAACCAGATTCTTACGTGAAAAGTACACTGGATTTTGCACTGCTTGAAGATTTTGACCATCTCTATAGATATGGGTGTTTAATGCAAATTCTGAATGGTGAAGACCCAGAACAGATAACTAAGGGAAAAACAGACATTAAGCCGGGAAGACCTACCAGTATGGAGCATAGACATCCTGATGATTCCATGAGAAATCATTATAACAAAGATGAGGCCGAGATCAAGACAAAAATGAATTATATCACCATTACTTCAGGGGAACAGCAAACTGAACTCTTTTACAAGTCCCATGGGAACATGTGCAGTGATGATCTGGCACGTAGACTGTATTCAGAAATTGCAGAAATTGAAGAGCAGCATGTAACTCAATATGGATTATTAGGTGATCCAAGTGAAACTATGCTTGAAAAAGTAGCAATGATACAACTTAATGAAGCATATAACTATTGTTCTGCTGCTTTGACAGAGCCAAACCGCAGGATAAGAAGGTTGTGGGAACACTTTGCACAGATGGAAATTACACATTTCAACATGTGCGCAGATTTAATTAAAAAACATGAAGGCAGAAATATCGAAGATATCATGCAGGCTGACTCGATTAGGCCCATGATAACTTTTGAACCCAATAAAAAATACGTAGATAAAGTTTTAGAAGAACAGATTGATCTAATGCCTTATAATATGGAATATGTACATCTTGCGGACTTACCTGATAACTGGCCCTCATTCAGGTATGAAAAAATGGTTAATTCAGACCGTATCCCTTCAGAGGAAGTTGTAAAAGGTCTTGATGGTGGATTAGCAGAAAAAGAAAATGCAGAAATATACCAGAATTTTAGAAGACAGATGAGTGAGAGAATCCAAGGTTCTAATGCTAAATGATTATAACATATTGAAAACTTCTAAATTCCTTTTTTTATTTAAAATTAGAAGATTTGCTCATCTGATTTATTTATGCTTTATAAAACTAACTAAAATATTTTGTTAAACTCAACTATTTTTAGCTACAGGGCCGTTCTATTCAATTATTATATTAAATAAGATATGATGATTTATATAAAATGATACCAAAACATAATCAGATACTAAATTAAATAGGGCGTGCATATTGTGGATATAGGGGAAATAGTAAAAAGTTCGTTAAAGTATCCTCTTTCAAATTGGAAGAGCTACATGATTTTAGGAGTTATAGTTATATTAGCTAATTTATATGGCGATGGCGGGGTATTTAACCTAAATAATGAATTAATAATGATTTTATGGATTATAGGGACAATAATAGGAATATTTACTTATGGTTACATGTTTAAAATTATTAAGTCATCATTAACTAATGTAAATGTACTTCCAGAATTTAATGGGCTTGTAAAGATATTTACAAATGGGTTTAAAGTTTTAATAGCGAGTATTATTTATTTGATCCCTGTATTCTTACTTGGTTTAGTTGGATTATTTTCTGGTTTAATAAAAATTCAAGCACATTATCCATATTATATGGTTTCTGGAATTTTATTTTGGTTTATAGCTCTATATACGATTTTAGTCATTCCAGTAATAGCAGTGGCAATAACAAATATGGCGCGTAATGAAAGTAAACTTAGATATGCATTTAGATTCCGCGAAATCCTGGAAAAAATATCTGCGATAGGTTGGGGCAATCTCATAAAATGGTATGTAGTAATTGGAATCCTCTATTGGATTATTGGGGCGATAATACTTGTTATATATTATCTTCTCAGTTTGATTAATCCTTTTTTTGCGGGGATAATAGAGTCATTAATTTTAGTTCCATATCGTTATATTTTCGTGGCCCGTTCAGTTGGATTAATTTACATGCAGGATAATGAAGATTAAAGATTTTAATTCCTTAAACCAAATAATTAATGCACTATATTAATTTAATATCGCGGTAACTGACTTGATCCATTTTTCATGAACTTTTTTACTGTCGATACCGATTAATAATTGGGTAGCTACATCTGTATATAAAGCAGTTAAAATCTGAGCTAAGATATCTGCATCTTTTCTTATTGTGCCTTTTTCTTGTTGATCTTGTAAAAAATCCGTTAAAGACTCTAATTTTGACTCATATGGCTCCTTATTGATTTCCTTTATATTGTCATTATGGGAAGATAAAGCAGTTATTTCAAAAGATCTAGAGATTGATGTTTATTTCTAAACTAAGTCAAGAATAAATTTTTATTTTATAAATGTCATGAAGTAAATTATGGAAAATAACATGGTTCTTAAGTATGAAATGCCTTTAATAGAAGGAATAATAGAGAAAAGAAAAAGTCAGTTCACAATTGATGTTGTCATCGATAATGAAGTGATTAGGTGTCATTGCCCAACAACTGGAAGGATTGGAAATATTGATCTATCAGGAATACCTTGTTTGCTATCTAAAAGCAATGATCCAAAGCGTAAAACGCCTTATACAGTGGAAGCAGTTTCATTAGATCTGCCAGAATCGAAAGAAAAATCTTGGATTGGGATCAACCAGAATGCTGCCAATCGATATGTAGAAAATGCTCTGGTGAAAGGTTTATTCGTGGATATGGTTAGTGAATATAATGCAGTGCTTCGTGAACAAGTACTGGG
The DNA here is from genome assembly GCA_002509665.1 of Methanobacterium sp. UBA8. Classification (GTDB taxonomy): domain Archaea; phylum Methanobacteriota; class Methanobacteria; order Methanobacteriales; family Methanobacteriaceae; genus Methanobacterium_D. Next base: position 8,537 of record DADN01000239.1, on the reverse strand, counting down.
AGTTTCTAAACTTGATTTTCTTGTTGGAGATACCTATATTGAAGTAAAAACTCCATTATTAAGTATACAGCTGCCCTATCCGAAACATATTAAGACGAAAAAGGTTGGAAAATTTAGCTCTACAGAACGTTTTATTAAACATATCAACGAACTGGCAGGTAGTCTTACCACTAATCAGAGAGCAATTCTCTTGGTTTGTTTTATTTATGATAATCCTGGATTTAAGGTTGAAGTTAGGAGTACGGGCAGTGACTTTGTGGAAAGAGAAGTACAGAAGTGTATTTCAAAGGGAATTGAAATATGGCAGGTAAACTTCAGTATTTCAAAAGATGGGGTAAGATTGACTAAGTATTTTGAGATAACACCTGATTTTATGGAGAAAGATTAGATTTCGTTGAATTATTTTTTGATATGACCGAGAAAGATTGATCTGAAGTATCTTGTAACACATAACTTTATGAAGGAATATTGGGATAATTATTGAAGTATTCTGTATAATGCATGACGGAGAACGATAGAGTAACACATAAATTTATGAAAAAATAGTTAGTTTCTTATTTGACTAATAACACGATATTTTTAATATAGTTAAAATTTAAAATAACATTACTTACATTGTAAGTATAATAATATGTAGATGGAAAATATTTATTGAGATTTTCTTAAGCAATTATAAATTAGTAAAAATTAAATTAATTTTGATTGGTGATAATATGGCAGAAATAAAACAATTAATAGTTGGTATAACCCGAGAGGGTGATATAATCGTTAAAAGTGGAAGAGGCAAAATGTATTCTGTTAAAAAAATCCCTGGTTTAAAATTCACTTGTGAAGATTTATTCCAGGATGTAGAAAAAGAGTTGTACGCCACTATTGATACAGATGTTCAACCTTGGGAATGTGTCGCTATAGAATAATTAGCGCGGTTTCATAAAAATAAGTTATTATAAATAAAATTATATCTTTATTCTTTTTTTTCTATAAATTCCAGTCATTATCCTGTAGAAATTATATTTAAAACTATAAAACGAAATCTATTCTTTTTAGGCTATTCTTATTATATATTTGTTAATTATTAACCTCAGCAGTTTTACATAAACATTTATATTTTGATTAATACATAAAAATTTATAATAAATAATTAATGTGGTTTTTATTACCAAATTAATTAAATTTCGAGGTTTTTAATCAAGTTTAAAATTAGATATAAATATTATATGAAAAAAGGCATCTATGGTATAAGGATAGATAATTTAAATTCAAGGATAGTAATATTAAATACTTTTAAAGCCACTTATGGGGGTAATGGCTTGAAAATGAATTTTACGTCTACAATTTGTCCATATTGCGGTTGTGGATGCGGTTTAAACCTTGTTAGTGTGGATGGTAAGGTAAAGGGTGTTGAGCCCTGGAAAAGAAGCCCTGTAAACGAGGGAAAACTCTGTCCTAAGGGAAATTATTCCTATGAATTCATCAACCATGAGGATAGGCTCAAATATCCGTTAATTAGAGAAAATAATGGATTTAGAAAGGCAAAATGGGATGAAACTCTCGGTTTAATTGCTTCTAAACTTAAAAAGATTAAAGAGGAAGATCCAGATGCTCTTGGATTTTTAGGGTCTGCCAGATGCACCAATGAAGATAACTACATTTTTCAAAAGTTTGCCAGGACAGTAATAGGCACCAATAATGTTGATAACTGTGCAAATCTATGCCATGGTCCTTCAGTTGTAGGATTGAGCCTTACTTTTGGTTCTGGAGCCATGACTAATTCTATTGATGATCTTGAAGAATCAGACTGTATTTTTATTATTGGATCAAACCCCCTCGAGCAGCATCCCTTAATTGGAAGAAGGGTTTTAAGGGCAAAACGGAAAGGGGCAAAAATTATCGTGGTGGATCCAAGGTACACCAGCATTGCAAAGTTTGCAGACCTATTTTTACCTCTTAAACCCGGAACAGATGTGGCTCTGATAAATTCACTGATGAATGTCATACTGGAAGAAGGCCTTGAAGATACTGAATTCATTAATAAAAGAACAACGAATTTTGAAGAGCTAAAAGAACATATAAAAGATTTCATACCTTATAAAATGGAAAAGGTTACATGTACACCAGAAAATCTCATAAAAGAAGCTGCATTGATGTACGGGAAGGCTGATAATGCTGTAATTCTTTATTGTTTAGGGATAACTGAACATGTAAATGGTACGGATAATGTCATTTCCCTGTCAAACCTGGCCATGCTTACTGGAAATATTGGAAAGAGGGGATCTGGATTAAACCCGTTGAGGGGCCAAAACAATGTTCAAGGATCATGTGACATGGGCGTCCTCCCCTATTTTTATCCGGGATATCAAAAAGTAGTCATTGATGAAAACAGGGAGAAAATGGAAGATATATGGCAGTGTAGTGAATTAAATTATCTTCCGGGTCTTCAGCTTTCAGAAATGATGGAAGCTGCCCATGAAGGGATTATTAAAGGATTGTATTTAATGGGTGAAAATCCAATGGTAGCTGATCCTGATCTGGGACATGTTAAGGAATCACTGGAAAGATTAGACCTTCTTGTGGTTCAGGATATTTTTTTAACTGAAACTGCTGAACTTGCGGATTTTGTTTTACCTGCAGCCTGCTTTGCAGAAAAAAATGGTACATTTGCCAACACTGAAAGAAGGGTAAGGCGCGTGAGGAAAGCAGCTAATTCTCCCGGTGAATCCATGGAAGACTGGATGATAATCAGTAGGTTGGCACGTAAAATGGGTTCAGATCTATTTAACTTTAAAGATTTCGGTGAAATTTTGAATGAAATAAGAAAAGTGACGCCGCAATATGCAGGTATGGACTTATCAAGGATTAACAAGCCTGAAGGTTTGCAGTGGCCTTGCCCAACAGAGGATCATCAAGGTACCTCAATTTTACACCAGGATAGTTTTTCTACTCCTGATGGAAAAGGTGTATTTTACAAAATAAAACCCAATAATTTAGCAGAAGTACAAGATCCAGAATATCCTTTCATTCTAACCACTGGAAGAGTTATTTTCCAATTTCAAACAGGTACAATGACCATGAGATCGGAAACTCTAACAAAACAGTATCCAGAAAGCTATGTTGAGGTAAATGACGAAGATGCTGTGAATTTAGGAATTATGGACGGTGAAAAACTCAATATTTCTTCAAAAATAGGCGAAATTGATATCAAAGCCAGGATAACTTCAGATATAATAAGGGGAGTTGTATTTATTCCTTTCCATTTTGCTGAAGGGGAAGAAGTGATAAACATTTTAACATGTGGTGAATCCCTTGATCCTATTTCAAAGATGCCCTCTCTTAAGTTATGCCCTGTAAAAATTAGAAAGTCTTGAACACTTAATAAGGTGAGTTTTATGGTTCAAATCGGAGATAAATTTTGTTCAAATGCTGCAGACCCTTTGATAGTAGAGAAAGGAGAATCTGGCGGGTCTTTAACCGCATTATATAAATTTTTACTTGAAGAAGGCATTGTTGACGCTGTTCTTGCAGTTAAAAGAGGTGCCGATATTTATGACGCTGTCCCTGTTTTAATAGATAATCCTGAGGATGTAATAGAATCTGCAGGTGCTCTTCACTGTGGAACCCTTAATATGGCGGTCATAATTGAAAAATATTTGAGAGGCGCTTTTGATATTAAAATTGCAGTTACAACTAAACCCTGCGATGCAATGGCGATCAACGAATTAATAAAAAGGGGTAGAATAGTCAGAAAAAATATTATCATGCTGGGAATTAACTGCGGAGGGACTTTACCTCCTGTTCCCACTATAAAAATGTTGAAAAGCTATGGAATTAACCAGGACATGGTTCTTAATGAAGAAATAAGTAAAGGTAAATTTATAATTGAAATTGAAGGGAACGAAAGGAAAGAAATCAGTATAGATGAGCTGGAAGAAGAAGATAAAGGCCGGAGAGAAAACTGCAGGAGATGTGAATTCAACATACCTCGAACGGCAGACTTAGCATTTGGAAATTGGGGAGTAATTGACAGCCCAAAAAATAGTTTTATTGAGGTGTTGACAGACACTGGCGCCGAAATACTGGATAAAGCTTCAAATAAAGGAGTATTAAGGTTGAAAAAGGCATCAGCAGATGGCATTATGGTGCGGGAAAAAATTGATAAAATCATGGTAAACCAGGCTAAAAAGTGGCAGGAAAAAATGTTCAGCCATGTGGAGGGTGAATTTTTAGCTGTACTCTTTAAATATGATGCTGATCTTTCAAGATGTATTAAATGCTTTGCATGTAAAGATTCATGCCCTATATGTTACTGCAGTGACTGCAGTTTAAAATCTGAAATTCCAGAATGGGTGAATAATGCAGAAGTGCCTCCTAAACCTTTATTTCACATGGAAAGACTTATGCATATGGCAGATTCATGTATAAACTGCGGGCAGTGTGAAGATGTATGTCCTGCAGATATCCCTTTATCTAAAATAAGTCATGAAATTAACAGTAAGTTAAGAGAAATGTTTGATTATACGCCGGGAATAGATGATGAACTTCCACCATTTTCGTACTTTTTAATAAAAAGAGGCTAAGAGATTTGAGGGTTAAATATGAAAATAACTGAAAATATAGATGATAACATATGTAACTTATCTTTAGATGGTAAATTGGATGCATATCATTCCATTGAACTTGAAAAATGTATAAATAAAGTTATTCTGAGAGGATGCATCAATTTACTGTTAAATTTTCAGGGAGTGGACTACATCAGCAGTTCAGGACTTAGGGTAGTACTTTCATCTTTAAAGCAGCTTAAAAAATCAGGTGGTAAGATTATACTTTCCAATCTCCGCCCTTATGTAATGGAAGTTTTTGAAATATCTGGATTTAAACAGATTTTTGAAATTTACGAAAGTGAAGAGGAAGCCTTAAAATCATTTAAAGTTTAAAAAAATAATATAAATCTTAATTCAAAACATTTATATTTATAACAGGGATATATGGATATTAAATAGCTTAAATATGTTTTTAAGTTAATGATTTAAGCTTAAAGATGAAAAAAAGTTTTACAAGACTTAAAAATTAAGAAAAATGATTACAATAGAACTCTTATTAGATTTAGTGGAAAAGATATGCGTAATTTTAGTAATTGCCTATATTATAACCCGAACTAAAATTTTCCATGAAGTTATTGATAATAAATTCAGCGTTAAAAATATGGCCTTTATTATCCTTGTTTTTGGAGCGCTGTCTATTTTTGGTACATATTCTGGAATAACAATTAATGGTTCAATGGGAAATGTTAGAGACCTTGGACCAATGATAGCAGGGCTCGTTGGAGGCCCGGTGGCCGGCCTCGGTGCGGGGCTTATTGGAGGACTTTACAGATATTTCTTTTTAGGAGGAATCACTACATTTCCCTGTTCTTTATCTACAATACTTGCAGGGCTTTTTGCAGGTATTATATACGTCCTGAACAAGCGTAAATTCATTGGAATTATAGGTGCCGTATTGTTTGCAGCTTTCATGGAATCATTTCATATGGTTCTTGTTCTTTTACTTGCAAAACCATATCCTGAAGCATTTGCAATTGCACAGGAATTAAGCATACCTATGATAGCTTCTAATGCTCTAGGAATGCTCATATTTGCATATTTCATCACTAATCTTACCAAAGAAAGAAAAACAACTAAAGAAAGGGACGAATACTTTGATGAACTTCAAAGAAAGAAATATGAGCTTCAAATAGCCCATGAAATTCAGGAAAGCTTTTTGCCCCAGGAAATGCCAAATTTAGATGGTTATGACATATTTGCCCTGAATTTACCTGCAAAGGAAGTGGGCGGCGATTTTTATGATTTTATTCCAATCTCCAAAGACAAAATAGGAGTTACAATTGCTGATGTTTCTGGTAAAAGCGTTCCAGCAGCGCTTTTTATGGCAGTTTCCAGAACGATTTTAAGGGCAAAGGCCATGGGGAACAGCAATGCTGCAAAGGTCATTGAAGACGCTAACAAGCTTATAGCTGAAGATTCTGATACTGGAATGTTTGTTACCCTCTTTTATGCCATACTTGACCTTAAAAATAAAACTATGGAATACGTAAATGCGGGACACAATAATCCTGTGCTTTTTATAAGGAAAACAGGGTCAATGGAATGTTTAAGTGCTAAAGGAATAGCTTTAGGTGCTATAGATGCGATAGAACTGGAGGAAAAGAAGGTAGATCTGCAAAGTGGCGATGTGATTGTCTTTTACACTGATGGAGTTACTGAAGCGATAAATGATAAAGAAGAATTTTTTGGTCAAAAAAGGCTTTATAAGCTAATTAAATCACATTCTGACTTAAATGCAGAAGGTATAGTTAATACGATAAAGAAGGCAGTAGTATCCTTCAGCCAGAGCCAATCTCAATTTGATGACATTACTTTAATGGTTATAAAGGTGAATTAAGTGATTCAATGTACTGCCCTTGAGATAAGCGCTAAACTGGAAAAAATTCCCATATTAGCAAAATTTATAGGTAATTCTATGCTTAAATTTGGGGCGGGTGACTATGATCAATTTCAGGTCCAACTGGCAGTGGAGGAGGCTGTAGCGAATATAATAAAACATGGAAATCTTGAAGTAAATGATAAAATCAGTATTAAATGTCAAAAAAAGGATAAAGAAATTCATATTATAATTGAGGACCCTGGCAAGCCGTTTAATCAAAAAGATGTTTGCGAACCTGACTTAAAAATTTCACCTTTAAAACGGGATCCTGGTGGTTTAGGAATTTATTTTATTAAAAAATACATGGATAAAATTAATTATAATTATAAAGGTGGAAAAAATATATTAACTCTAATAAAATACATTAAATGAGCTTCTTTTTTAGATCTTAATAAAATCATGTATCATAATTAGAGTTAAAAAGTAAATTAATGGGCATTACTTTGTTTTTTATAGTTCCTTCTTATGATACCAAATACAATTATATGCAGTACTACTGCAAAGAAGATTGATATGGCTGAGATTAACACTGGAACATTGATATACGAATAGAATATGATTAAAGCATATATTCCTATAGGAATCCCGAGTATTAAGCTTATGAGTAATCCTGGATTGTATTCGCGAGTCCGCGCTGAGACAACTACATGGCTCAAACTGTTAAGCACTGCAAAATAAGGGATCCATAGGCCAAACATTATGTTTACAGATGATAAGCATGAGAAAATAGGTATTAGAATCCACACAATAGGTATATTGACCCAAAATATGATTTTATCATTTAAAGGAAAGTCACCTTCTTTGACTTTGAATATAGTTCTGTTAACATAATTTTTAAACCCATTCCAATTATGTTCCTCAAACTGGTGCAGTAAATAAATGGGGAGCTGCAGCCAGATCAGAAATAGGGGCAAATTATGGGGATTTATGAAAATATAAATAAGTACAGTGGCTATAACTGCAAGAAAAAGACTTAATTTTGCCCAATTATCATAAAGCCAGTTGATCATTGTAAATACTCCTCGACTTAATTATCTATCTTTAAATGCGTTCATTTTTTTATAAATTAACTAGAAACAAATAATAGAAAGCAGCAAACACTAAAACGACTATTATATTTGCAATTAACCTTTTCCAAAAGTTATGCCTGAAATATTTAAAATCTAAAAAGACTATAACAGCTACTGCTATCAGCACATATATTATATTAATTATTAGATTTGCCATCTAAATCCCAATTGTTTTTATAAGTCTTATTATTATTTAG
>DADN01000239.1:390-763 GCA_002509665.1 Methanobacterium sp. UBA8 | reverse complement strand
AAATACAACATTTTAATCCTATTTTCATTGATTATCAAGTGTTTGCATTTTCACGTATGCATTCCACCGCATATTGAACATATCTGTCATAGAAGAAGCTACTGCAGGGCTAGGGATCCATAAAGCAACTACTTTGTTAAGATCTAAAATTTCTTCATTTATTTTTGGAAACATAATCAGCAGTTCTTTTTCGTCGACTACTACATACTTAATGGGAGGTTTCCCCGAAATTATCATGTCTGGTTGGACTTCAGCAAATGCTTTTACAAGGTCAATCTCACCTTCACTGGTCTTTATAACATCTCCTGCAATAATTCGAAAGCTGATAAAATTTCTTTTGGCTTTGGGTATGATAGATTTTAAGGATTCAACC
>DADN01000239.1:0-307 GCA_002509665.1 Methanobacterium sp. UBA8 | reverse complement strand
GTATCGATTTCTGTAAAAAGATTTGATCTACGTTCATCGATTATGTTTCGCGGATCTCTGGCAGTAAATAGCATAGGCCTCCCATGCTCTACATTTACCCATCCTTCATCCTCTAACTTATTTAAAACATCATAAATCTTTGTCCTCGGTATATTTGCCTCTTTGGCAATACTTGAAGCGTCAATTGGCCCGAAATTTGTTATAACGATGTAAGTCTTTGCACCGTAGTTTGTTAAACCCAGCTTTTGCAGGGAAGATAACATTTTCTCATCAAACATCATACCTGTCACTTTTTCACCTGTTAAAG
>DADN01000280.1:9648-13146 GCA_002509665.1 Methanobacterium sp. UBA8 | reverse complement strand
TTACTTTTTCTAAAATGCCTCAAAAACTCCCCTTTAACATGAATATTGATATATTCTTAACAAGATTAGTAATATGATATATAAAGGAATAATAGAGTCATTTTTTCCTAAATTGTATAGTGTAAAGAAAACTATTTAAGTATTTCCATAATAGTTGATTAAAATAAAATTGAATTTATAGGGATCTCTCTAATCTAAATTAAAAGATATAACAAATAGAAATAGTTCTAAAACTTTGAAAAATGAGACAAACTCCTTTTCGTTTTCTTGTTAAAATTAAATAAATTGTTTGCTTCCTTTTAATTTATGTGGAACTTTTTTTGTAAATAAGGAATAATTAAATGAATAAATAAAACATAATTTATTTTTTATGGTATAAAGAATACCATTTCTAATTTATCTGTTGGTTAAGACATTTTTTAAATTCAACAGCATTTACGTGTAATTTTAATTGTTCAGAGGAGGGGAGGGCTGATCTTTCAAAATGTCTCATGTTGGAGAATATACTCATTTCAATAATAGCTTCCATGGACCTGGCACCATGTTTATATTTAGGGACTTTAATTAATGCGTTTAATACGGAAGGATCGATATTTGCTTCAGAACCTAAAAAAATATTTTTAGCTTTTCTCTCTAAAATGGATCGTAGTACCATGGCCCTTCTTATCATGTAAAGGCAATCAGGGTCCTGTTTTTTATCAATCCCTGCAATATCAATGTATCCCCTTAATCTACTTATGAAATCTTCTCCTTTGACTTTGTCTTTATCTTTATCATTGTCAAATTCTTCAAAAGTTTTATTTCTGCCTCCTGCAAAAACAAAAATACATTTACCAATAGGGTGAATAATTTCGCCCTGTTTAAAACTACCATCGCTCATGGGGGATAAAAAGTATTTTAACCAGCCGTATGGAACACTATCCAGATCAGAATCAAATTCATCAAAAAATACCAGGGGTGTTTTACCGGTTAGGGATGTACTTTGAATGATGTGGAAAGCGCTGAACAAATCACCTGGTGATTGAAATTGAGATAAATTAAATTCTATAGGTTCTATGTCATCAGAAATAGTTTTCGCGATTTGAGTAACGCCAAATGATTTTCCAGAACCTGGTGGCCCAAAAACGGCTATAGAAAGAGGTTCTTTTATATTCTTTTTAGATAAATACTCCAGTATGAGATTTCTACTATTATGAAAGGTTTCAATTTCTTTTCTATCAACTGTACGCAGTTCACCAAATTCAGCAACAGGAGATTGTAACAAAACGCTTTTTTTAGATTTCACATATTGGTATGCTGCTTTAGAAACCTCTGTTTCGTTTTTCAACTTCTGGTTCATGATTTTCCAGTTGATATCATCCTTGAATTCAACATCCTGAATTTTTTCTTTATCGTTATCAAGATTTAAAAACATTTTTTTAAAAGGAAAATCCATCTTATCTGCCTCATCTGCTATGAAACCAATTTCTAGAAGGTTACGGCTGGCAATTATTCCTTTTTTAATCCCATCAATCAGTTTATCACCATAATTTTGGGGATTATTTTGAATTTCATGTATTAATCCGGAAATAAAGGCACTGCGTAACCCTTTCATATAATATCCTTCGATTTTTTGTTCAAGNNGGTTCCTTCAAAAACTTCAGGATCAAAAAATAAGGTATACTTGGCGTTTTTCCCATCATATTGGCATAATATTGCCCCACCTACTCCAAAACGAACAATCAAATTTTTACATTGACTTATATCTTCAATATCGGGACTACCTTCTCCCTTTCGATTTTTTTCCATTTCATTTAAAAAATCATAAGCAGTTCGTTCCCATGATAAGCTTCTACTTATACGTAAACCTTTTTCTCGTAAATCATCAGCTCTAATTATGACAATTAAATTGGGTTGATTTTTTATAAATTCCCATAAATCTCCCTGGGCCAAAGGGCGGCTCATTTTAAGTATAAATAAGCTATTTTTTTCATTTAAATTATCAATAGGGCTCCAGAGATTTTCTGAATCCCTGAAATATTTATTATCATCATGGATAACCACTATATCTGGAAGAGTTTGATCATCAAATTTATACTGATTAAGTTCTGGTTTTATGATTTTTTCTGGTTTTTTAAATCCTGAAAAAGTTTTAACCAGATGTTTTTCGTTATTTTGTGGTGAAACTGTAGGTAGAATCAATTTCTTATCCTGTGATGGATTATATCTTTCCAAAATGCACATACTATTAATCAGATCTTTAGAATTATCCAGTTCCATTTCATTTTTTATTTCTGATTCATTATATTGGATCAATTTAATGTGATCTTTTTTAACTTCATTAATCATTTTTGCAATTAGTAGAGCCCCACCCATTTGGGCTATAATGTCATATCCTTTATAGATTTCACGGTTGGACTGTTCATAGGGATAATCATTTGAATCACTATTGTCCCATTTTAACCAATCTTTAGTAACATCACCAACGACAATAATTTTAGTTTTTTCAGACATCCCCACAACCTTCATAATTTATTAATAAAGTTAATTAATGAGTATGTTAATTTTAAGATTTATAATAATTAGTTTCTAAGAATTCTGATTTAAGATGCAATGACTATTACTAAAAGACATGTGGAAATGATTCCCATTTTGAAAAATTTTTTTTAGACCATAAAGAATAGTTAAACCATTAAAATAAATTATATTTTTTCTGTTATAATAGATTATCTATTAATTAGGGGCATCTTAAAAAATTTAAGAGATTTAAGCTAATTTAAAAATAGATCACACATGCATTTTTGAACGTATTCAATAAAAGCACAAAAACATATAAATTATCAAATACTTATTATTAATTAGACAGCTAAAACATCATCAGGATACTATGTTTCTTATGTCTATGAATAATTATTAATTTATTTAAAAAGTTAAATTTCCGTGTATTTTAAAAAATTTAATCTCTAAGTTTTATTTTAAGTATAGATTCATGTTAATAGATAATTTCATTTACATAATAACTACGAAACTAATAATGGAGCACATAAAAATTGGAATAGTGGAGGTTTGAAAATGGTTGATATAATAACGCTTTTTAAAGTTGGAATTATAATTTTGATTATTTTAGGACTTTCGATACGTGTAGTAAACCAATATGAAAGAGGAGTGCATTTTCGTTTGGGTAAAATAATAGGAGTTAGAGATCCTGGGCTTCGTCTTATTATTCCTGTAATAGATAAACTGGATAAAATATCTCTTAGAATTGTTACTATGCCTATTCCTGCTCAAAAAATAATAACTCAGGACAATGTGTCCATTGATGTGGCTGCTGTTGCATTTTATAAGGTTGTAAATGCTTATGATGCTGTTGTTGACATTGAAAATTACAATACTGCCGTTAACCAGATTGCTCAAACCACCATGAGAAATGTAATAGGGCAATTCCTTTTAGATGATGTTTTATCATCGACTTCAAAAATAAATGAAAAGATTAAAGAAATAATCGATAAACACAGCGAA
>DADN01000280.1:0-9641 GCA_002509665.1 Methanobacterium sp. UBA8 | reverse complement strand
ATGCGAAGATCAATGGCAAAGCAAGCAGAAGCAGAAAGAGATAAAAGAGCTAAAATCATTTCTGCCGAAGGGGAATTCCTTTCAGCTAAAAAACTCGGTGATGCTGCAGACATTATAACAGCACACCCTATAGCGCTTCAATTACGTAATTTACAAGTGCTGCTTGAAATAGCCAGTGAGCAAAATTCTACTATAATATTCCCTGCAAGCTTTATGTCAACAGTGAAAGATTTAAAAGATTTTATGGCGTCAGAAGTAAAAAGTTAATAGAGTTATAATCCCTTATACAATTAATGAGGTAAAATACATCAAATGAACAAGTAAAAATGCTATTTATCTTTCTTTTATATTCTGTGCACGTTCACTTTCATAAGTCCACTATTTATTATATAAACTAATGATTTAGTTTCAGAATTTTTCAACCAGATTAGACATAAACTTATTTGTTGTTTCAACCTTTAAATCCATTAATTTATGAAATATTAATAATATTGAAATAGTATTTTTTACTATAATATTATTTATGAACTCCAATAAATCAGAATTAAGTAAGATTGAAAAATCATTCATAGATATGATAAATCATTTTGAAGCGTCTGCAAGTACTTCATTTATAAATGGCATGGTCGGTCCCAATGTTATCAAAAACGGAAATTTAAAAGAAATTGGAAAAATCAGAGGTTAAATAACTCAATGATTATCACTGGTCCATAATAGGAATGTTAATTATAATTATATTCAGCTTATTTGACCATATTGAACATTATAGAGAATAAAATAATTAAGTATTAAAACCAAATATTGTGATAATAATGTTAGAATATACTGGAAAAATGGGAGAAAAGCCCATTAAGCTGTGTTTTGTAGATGAAGAATCTCCTAAAGAATGGAAAGCAATAATTAACAATAAATTATCAGGTTATTATGAAAATGCATACATTGATATGAAAACAGAAGGAAGTAAAAATATATTGGTCATTTTAGAGTTAAATCCTACTGATAAAGAATTAAAAAATAAGGAATACATCAGTAAACAGAAGGATGCATTTGAAAAATATTATGATAATATTTTAGAAGAGATTGGCTCATATAATCAAAGTTTAATTGAAAAATATAAAAGAAGATCTTAAAAATCATAGCTAAATAAAAATTTATTTAAATATACTAGTATTTACAAGAAATCAGCCCAATTTAAGTTTTCAAACTATGAAGATGCATTAAAAATTTAACAATAAAATAACTGAAAGCAATCCCCAATATTTTTATAATCTGTAATTTACTATTTAGAAACTTTGATCAGTTTCTTCTTAAATGCTGTTTACTTTGAATAGAATCATTGCTATTTTAGAGCTAAAATAAAAACAATTATACATTACATAATCGTGATATGTGTTATTAAGGGTTTTTTTGACAGTTATAAAAAGAATTCACTAGTGAATAAGGCTTACAAATTATTTAAAGAAGTTAAATTAAGAAGTCTTCTGGAATAATCGGCAGGATAACATGATTCTGTGATTTAGAAGACTGTTGAAATTAGATGATTTAACATTAGTATACCATTAACCAAATGCCCTCTTCATTTATCATTTCTTCTAATTTTGGAGTTTTATGGAAGTTCCCATTAGAATCTTGCTTTAACGTTTTTAGTTTTTCTAATTGACTATCATCAAGTTTACTAATTATTGGAACATATATCTAACGTACTCATTTTTCTCATATCCCTCTTCAATAGGTGAAGTATAAGTTATCCTAGACTTATCAAGTAATTTCCATTCATCTAATTTATCTTCTATTTTTCCCACTATTTTGTTCCAATTATCTTCTCAGATTATCATAAAGAAACCCTCTTTAATATATATGGAAGATTATTGTCGTTCTTTTACTGAATTTAAAGCCAGTTGAGCAACTTTTCTTACAACCGGACTTTCGTCTTTTAATGCTTTCTCAAGTGGTTCTATTGCTCGATTATCTCCTACTCCTGAAAGACCTATTGCTGCAGCATACCTAACGCTCGCCTTTCCATCTTTCAGTAATTCAATTAATGGTTCAACAGTTTTAGTATCTTCATAAACAGCTAATGAAAGAGCTGCAGCTTCTCTAACATGAGAATCTTCATCTTTTAATGCTTTAATTAGAGGATCTACAGCCCTAGGATCTGCTAATTCTGCAAGAAGTTCAGCAGCATCTTCTTTTCTACTTCCATTTCCTTCTTCTAGTTCTTTTACCAAATAATCTAAATCTCTTCTTTCTGATTCAACCATGTAATTCTTCCTCCAGTTATATTTTGTTTTCCAAAATTTAAATAACTTATTAATTTTTAATTCATTTTTACCATTCCCACCTTTTTTGATGGAACGACCACCTGTAATTGATTCATGCATATCAACAGGAATATTTTCCCCCAAGATGAGCTACTTCATCTTTTTTCAAGATGAACCAGAACTTTCTTTTTCCCTGAACAGAATTAGTGCTATTTTATGGCTCAAATAAAAAACAGTTTTATATAATCATAATAATAAATAATTAAAATCTCATACAACGCTCAAATCAAAAATAAAAGAAGAAAAGAATTTTATTTGTTCTTTTTCTAAAGTATACTAAATCATAATTAAAATAAAAAACATAAGACTCTTTTTATTTACTTTTTTCTATCAGTTTGTTGGTCACGATACCGTCAGCACCCATTTCAACGAACTTTTTAAGTATCTCTGGCTCGTCAATGGTCCATGGATAAACTGATATGCCCTTATTTTTGGCTTGTTTTACCATATCTTCATTCATATATCTATAACTTGGAAAAATAATATTGGCACTGGCATTAGACGCCATTTGCTTTACATCTACTGGTTGACCGGTAAATATAATCCCTGCATCTACAGAAGGGTTCATTTTTCTTGCATTTTTAATGCTTTTATGGTAAAAAGAGGTCAATATGACATTTTCTAAATTATTCTCATCTATTTTTTCAAGGATTTTACCTTCGGTCCCAGGCTCTTTAATCTCAATTACAAGCCCCACTCTGTCTTTTACACAGGATATTACTTCATCTAAGGTTGGAATTGTTTCCCCCTTTCCCGCGTCAAGTTTTTTAAGTTCCTGAAGAGTGTAATCCTTTACAAACCCATTTCCGTCGGTTGTTCGGTTAACATCTGGATCGTGCATTATAACAAGCTTGTTATCTTTACTCATCCGCACGTCAACTTCAACAAAATCCGCACCTATCTTTACGGCCTTTTCAATTGCTTTTATCGTGTTTTCGGGCTCTAAAAAGGACGCACCTCTGTGGGCTACAACCTGCATTTTAACGCACATGATTAATAATAACTTAAATCATTAAATGAAATTTAGAAAAAGAATTAATTATTCTTCTTCGTCTTCACAACCGCACCCGCAAACGTCATCTTCTTCCATTTCAATATTGTCTAATATATAGTTAATTTTAGCTATAAGATTAGGGGCTATTACTCTAAATGGGGCGTTATCTTCAATTAATCCTAAAGTTAAACTGTCTACTTTTAAAGTTTCAATATCTATTTCTGTAATGTCAATGTCATTGCTGGCTTTATATAAAACGTCGTGTACTCGTTCATTTATTTCTAACACCATTAATTGATCTAAACTGGTTATATTAAATACATTTTCTACTTCCATCAAAATCGTCTCCTATTTCTTAAAATGTTTTATTATGTGATAATATCACTTTTTGAGGTTATATACTTTTCTAAATTTTATTTTTTAACTTTAAATTGGATATCCTGTCACATTCTAAGGTATTTAAACCACATGTTAAAATTACTCAAAAAAAGTATATGGATTAACTTTATTTTTTTATATACTAATAAAATTTTATTTTGAGATAATCATTTTCAGCAGACTATCATTGATATCTCCCCTACTTATAATACCAATCAATTTATTTTCGCAGTCAAGTACGGGAAGTTTTTTAAAATGGTGCTTGGATAATATATGTATCGCTTTTTCGAATGTATCTTCTTCTTTTAAAGTATACAATTGTTCTTTAGATGTTATACTGGTTTCAAGTATCTTAGATATATCTGTATTTATTTTTTCTTTTAGCACCTCCTGTTCTGTTTCCTCTTCCTCAATAAATACACCATATACAAGGTCACGAACTGAACCTTCTTTTGGGGCAAGATAGCGGATAACATCGCCGTCGCTGATCATTCCAATCAGTTTATTTTCACTATCAACTACAGGGACTCCTCCAATACGGTGTTTAATTAACAATTTTAGCAGATCTTTAACAGTAGCTCCTGGCCTGATGGAAACAACATTGTGAATCATAAAATCTTTAACTTTTAAAACAGTTCCTTCTATTTTTTCTTCAATAACCTCATCTTCTGCTCTATCAACATGATAAATATGTTTGCGGTTTATCAGCACAAATATCACAGAACCCAGGACAAAACATCCCCCCACAATAAATGGGACATGGGGCGAAAATACTTCAGCAAGTACTCCTGCTAAGAATGGAGCAATCGCTGAACCTATAAAACGTAAAAAACTGTACGCGGCAGATGCGGTTGAACGTTCAACAGGGGCAGCTTTCATAACGGCAGTTGTAATTAAGGTATTGTTATTTCCAAGTAGCGCTCCTGAAAAAATAATGCATGCAATTACAACCCATTGTACCGATGTCCAGATACCCATAACCAGAAGAACAACTGCAAACAGGGTTAACATTACACACATGGATTTAATTGTTCCAAACCTCTGCTGCAGTTTGGGTGCCACGAAGACTGATGTAACAGCGAGCAGAACACCCCACCCTACAAATACAAGTCCTATTCCAAAGGCATCTAATCCCATGATAAATGGGGCATAGGCAAGGAGGGTGAAAAAACCGAAGTTATAAAGACACGCTGCAATTCCAAACACCATGATGGGGCGGTGTTTCATAGCCCTGAATGGGTCAAGTAAAGATGTAGTTGATTTTGTTCTAGTTGGGGTTTCTGGTTCCTTTGGCATGAGAGTGATGAGGAGAATGAATGCGACTGCCATTAAGATACCAACTCCAATAAATGGATATCTCCAGGATGATCCTCCGAGTAAACCACCGAGAAGGGGGCCTACGGATATTCCCAGGCCAATGGCTGCTTCGTACAAAATAACAGATTTAGCTGTCCCACTTTTTGAGAGGGTTACTATGGCAGTTAATGCAGTGGCCACAAAAAGGGCGTTACCTATTCCCCAGAATCCTCTCAGCCCAACAATTGTCCAGATGTTGTTTGAAAGACCTCCGAGAGTTGAAAATGTTGCTATAATTATAACTCCCATGATCAATGTTTTTTTGATACCTAGTCTTGTAGAAATAACCCCTGTAATGAGCATGGCTACTGCCATTACAGCATTATAACTTGTAAACAGCAGGGTAACTTGACTTGGGCTTGCCCCTAACTGATTGGAGATTGCCGGTAGAATTGGATCAACAAGTCCAAGCCCCATGAAAGCAACAATGGATGCGAAAAATACGGCCCATACAGCTTTAGGTTGGCCTTTATTATTTCCTGAATTTGATTTGATAGATGATAATGACATTTTTTCCTCCTTTACTCACTTGAACCGGTAAAATGTTTGAAATAGACATAATTTAATAGAATGATTTATCAATAATTGACTTATCAACTATTATGATATTAAATTAGCAGTAACTATTAACTTTAAAAAAAGCTATTCTAAATTTGAGATTAGTTTATTCAAAGAGATTTCTATTTGTTCCAGTTCATTTTCACTGAACATGGAATTAATTTCATGCAGACTTTGTGACATTATTACAGCTGTTTTGTTATACAAATCGTGACCTTTATCTGTTAAATATATTAGAAATTCTCTTTTGTCATAGGCGGAATTCTTTCTTTCCACCAGTTCTTTATTTTCAAGTATATTTAATATTCTTGTAACAGCTGCCCTATCTTTAAGCGACATTTCAGCTATTTTTTTCTGGTTACATCCTTCTGCTCGATATACTCTACTTAAAATGGCCCACTGTTCCAGTGAGATATCATATTCTTTAAGTTCATCCTGGAGTTTTCTTTTTAATAAATACCTGGATTTAGAAATTAGCCATATAATAGAACTTTCATCAAGAAGGTAGTCCATATAAATTACTCCACATAATGTTGATATATCAATAGTTGATATGTTAAGTATGTTCTGGAAATATATAAACTTTTTTAAGAACCTTAAAATGGATCTTGAAAATTAATTTTAATTTAGGGTTTAATTAATTAAAAAAGTTAATTAAGGCTTAATTATTTAAAAAATCAGTTTTATTGTTTATTTTTAGTAAAAATAAGATTATTTAAAGATAATTACCTTAGCATTATATAATAAGTTAGTTTTCATCTTTTAATCATTTGCTGCCTTAAAATTTACAAAAATATAATAATTATGTAGTTAATAATAACTACCTACAAACATATGTTTGCATGCCGAAAATCATAGATTTTCGAGCATAAAAGGAAAAAGGAGGTGTAATTATAAACAACAAACTTACAGGCATTATATATATTATAATTGCTATTTTAATAATAGTAGTAAGAGTTGCAGTTCCAAGCTTCTTTGATTATTTAGTAATGATAATAGCGGCTATATTGCTGATATTAGGAATTTACCTGTTACTTTTTAAAAAGTATTAAACAATTCCTATTTTCAGTATTATATGCTGTTAAATTACTTTGTATTCCAGTATCAGATCTTCACCTAAACCATAACTCTTTTTAAGTTTTAATTTAACTGCATCGCTCATTTTATCGATACCTTTACCATCAACAAGAGTTTTGGCATTTGATCCACCAGCAATCATTGGAGCTACACATACCCTGACTTCATCAACTAATCCATTTTCAAGCATAGAATAGTTTAGAGTTGATCCGCCCTCAAGCATTAGAGTCTTTATCCCTGTTTTTGAAAGTTCTTTCATCAACGATTTAAGATTAACCCTATCTTTACCACATTTTAAAACAGTTGCTTTTTTTTCGAGAGATTCTATCTTCTTGGGATCTGCATTTTCTGTGGTTGCAATGATCGTGGGTGCATCTTTGTTTAAAATACGAAAATTTAGAGGAGTACGAGCTTTACTGTCAACAACGATTCTTACGGGATTATCTTCAGGCTTAGATTCAACTTTATGCACTGTTAGTCTGGGGTCATCTGCAAGAAGGGTATTTATTCCGACCATTATGCCATCCATTTCTTTCCTGAGTTTATGGACTCTTATTAAATCTTTTTTACCTGAAATCTCAGAGCTTCGAGTTTTGGTGGCAATTTTACCGTCTAATGTCATTGCAGCGTTTAATATTACATAAGGTTCCATTTTATCACGTTTGTGAATTATTTAAACTTTAAAAAAATTCCTTTTGAATATAAAATTAAAAAATAGGTGAAATGTGGATGGTTAATTTCCACCAAATATCTGTTGAATATTCTGTGCTATGGAACTTATGGTATTTATAACTGAATTTATGCTATTTAGAATGTCCTGGATCGGATCCAGAGTATTTTGAACATCTTGTGCTGTTTGATTAACTGTATCGGAGGCGTTATTAAGTGCTTCTTGTGTTGTATTGGTAATATTGCTTAATGAAGGTGTGGATGATGCGGCACTTACAGATTGAAGGCCAAATCCCATTATTATAAGGATTACTGCCATTATACTAACAATTTTCATATTCATTCCCTCGTATGTATTTTTTATTTATAGAAATTTAAAAATAGTTTAAACATCATCATATTTAACATATTAACCTGAATTGATTTAAAATTACATCTAGTGTAATGTATAGAATAAAGTCTGCATGATATTTTATCTCTAAACCTTAGAACTTTGAGTTTATAAAATATATGTTAAAAATTGCTGTAACTAATTTTTAATTCATACTATGGATTATTTTATCTTCTGGTCATTTGAGAAATAGCTGTCCATAATTGTATCCACTACTCCTTCATAATATTCTTTAAATTCGCAGATAGCAGATTCAATATATTCTGGAGTTTGTCCGTTAAAATAGTCAAGTTTTAGCAGCACGATAATCTCTTTAGGATTACTGAAAAGTTCATCTATAAATGCTTCTTGTTTATATGCTTTTAATTTCATGTTAATTTCGCCTATATAGTCGAACAGCCACCCATCATCCAGAAATGAGAAAATATTATGTCCTGAAATTCCTATCTGTTTTAACATAAATTATCACTTAAGTAATTGATTATTGGAATTTTTATTATATATTAAAAATTAGCATATATGTTCGTGTCTGTAATATAAATGCTTTTCTATTTATGTTGCATCTGTGATATTAAAGTTCTTGAAAAACGATATAGGAATATTAATTTGTAAATTTTATTTTATTAGGAATTAGTTTACATTAAAAGATAATTTTTAAATGCATATATACTAAAACACTTATTTTTATTCATTTCTGCTGAAAAGATGGCAGTAGCAATAAATTAATAAAAAAATATAAAATAACTTCAATCAAAATTAATTATTTACAAAATGAATTTGACCAAATGGAGACAAAAAATGAGTGAAGATAAATATAAAAAAGGATTAGAAATGCTTAAGATGATGCATCCAAAGTCTTATGGAGAATTAGCAGATAATTTAAAGGATATTGCTCCTGATCTAGCGCGTTTTGTTGCTGAATTTCCTTATGCTGATGTCTATACGCGCCCGGGTTTGGATCTAAAGACAAGGGAACTTGTAACAATTGCAAGTCTTACAACCTTGGGGCATGCCCAAACAGAACTCAAGAGCCATATCTTGGGGGCCTTAAATGTGGGCTGCACCCGTGAAGAAATTGTTGAAGTCATGATTCAGATGGCTGTTTATGCAGGGTTCCCAACAGCTTTAAATGCAGTGTATACTGCTAAAGAAGTATTTGAAGAGTTAGATAATGGAGAGTAATATATTAAATTATTTAACTTTCTCTTTAAATTTTGAATAATATTAAATAAATTATCAATTAAATTTCATTGGGTTAATATAATGAATTCAAAATTAGTAAAATTAATTTTTATACTAAACGATTAGTATGTAACTACTGATTTAATTATCTAAATTTTAATTTGTTATTTATAACGCCGCTGGCTATCGCTAGCGGCTTAAGTAGTAATCCGAGCAATTTAAAGTTATACTGAATTAATAAACTTCTATACTATTTATCTGTATAGTCTGACAACGATTTTAATGGATTAAATGTAATTAATTATCTTCAAAACAGTTCCATGATAAAAAAGAATATTTTTTATGTAAATTAACCCAACAATTCAACAACTGAGCTTTAACTTTAAATATTCATAGTCAATTTACCTTTTCCATTTTCTATATCCATTTTTACATTGGACTCTTTATTTATTCTATTTAAGAATTTATCTGCATGCTGGTTGCCCATAATTTTAGGGCTGCTGTTTGAAATATGAATAGGGATCACAGTTACATCTACATTCCCATTTACAATCTGCAGTTGTACAACCATGGAATCCTTTGTAATTGGGTTTGACTGATCAAAGACACAGTTTCCTAGACTGTAAAATATTAACTTCCCGTTATAACTTTCAATGCCCTGAGGAACGTGGGGATGGCTCCCAACAACTATGTCTGCACCTTCATCTATACATTT
>DADN01000271.1 GCA_002509665.1 Methanobacterium sp. UBA8 | reverse complement strand
ACATCTTTTAAAATAGAGTTTACAAAATTAGCATATAATGAAAGGATTTAAGCAAATATTTTAATTAAGAGGATATTGCTTCTATTTTTTAATGATTTAGACGTTATTTTTAATTTGGGGTTAAAATATTAAATTTAGGCCTCAGTAGAAAGTATTTTATATATTAATCAACATTCAGTAAATATGGTAAAATTCACCGCAAGAGAGATCAGAGACATTATAATTTCACTGCTTGTCATATCACTTNNACAGGGCGTGATTTAAACGCTACAATTGCAAATTTTGGATATATGGTAGTTGTAGTTGGATTTGGGTTTGTACTCCATGAACTGGCCCATAAATTTACTGCTATAAGGTACGGTTACTGGGCAGAATATAAGATGTGGTTCCAGGGTTTAATCTTAGCTTTAGTTACATCATACTTTGGATTTGTATTTGCAGCACCAGGAGCAGTTTATATCCACGGATACAATATTAAAAAATCAGAAAATGGTATAATATCCCTTGCAGGACCTGCTACTAATATAATGCTGGCAGTTCTGTTTTTAATCTCCATACCACTGGCTTCACAATACGGGCTTTTAAGCTTGGCTATTCTGGGAGCTACAATAAACAGCTTTTTAGCAGTTTTCAATTTAATACCGCTGGTTGTACTGGACGGGGCTAAAATTTTCAAGTGGAACCCGTTAATATGGGTAGCTACAATGGTAATGGCTTTAATACTGTTAGTTTATTCAGTATGGTATGTCTGAATTTGTGGTATGTTTTAAGTAATTTCTAATATTTAAAACAGCAAATATTTTTAGAGTATATGGAAGCACTTAATGAAGTTTAGATAGACTATAAAAAAGAATATAAATTATTTCAAGTGATGCTATGTTTAAAGAAGTTCCAGTAAAATATTTCGGATGTACACACAGGGCAATGCCTCCAGAAGAGACTATAAACTGGGTAAAAGATAAATTGAAAGCTGCAGGGGTAACAAGGGTGGCTGAAATTACTCACCTTGATAGGATTGGAATACCAGTTTATTCTGCAATAAGGCCGTCTGCTGCAGAAGGTGCTGTGAGTATTTACGCTGGAAAAGGGGCTACAAAAGATCAGGCTAAAGCCTCAGCCATGATGGAAGCTTTTGAGAGGTATTCTGCAGAACTCTCAGAAGATGACATAAAAAATAATTTAATTTCGGCATGTTTTGGAGAGATGGATGGATGTATGGATCCAGAATCGCTTATACTTCCAAATTTACCGTTTGATCTGCAGGAAAAGGAATTGAACTGGGTAAAGTCGGTAAATATAAGGGATGATAAAGAATACCTGGTACCGGCTAATTCTGTATTTCATCCGTATGATACTTCAAATGACACCAGTCTATTTAAATCAAATACAAATGGACTTGCATCTGGAAACAGGGTGGAAGAAGCTATATTTCACGGTATGATGGAAGTTATTGAAAGGGATGCATGGAGCATATTCGAAACTAAACGAAAAAAGACGGTTGAAATAGACCTTGAATCCATTGAAAATCCGCTTATTCAAGAACTCCTGGACAAATTCCAAAAAGAGGGAATCGATGTTAAGCTTGTAAATTTAACATCGGATATTGAAGCGGCCACAATTGCGGCAGTTTCAGATGACACTGTTTTAAAAGACCCTGCATTACTTACACTGGGGGTTGGAACTCATTTAGACCCTGAAATAGCAGTTATGAGGGCTTTAACTGAAGTGGCCCAGAGCCGTGCCACCCAAATTCATGGTACCAGAGAAGATACCACCAGGGCAGTTTTCATGAGGAAAGCCGGCTACGAACGGATGAAACGGATGAATAAACACTGGTTCGGTGAATCTGAAGAAGTCATTGATTTGAGTGAAATCAAAAATTATTCGGGGAAATCTTTTAAGGAAGATATTGAAACATCCATGAAGCTTTTAGAAAAAGTAGGATTTAAAGATGTCTTATTTGTGGACCTTACCCGGGAAGAAATTGAAATTCCTGTTGTAAGGGTTATAATTCCGGGTTTGGAAGTTTATTCTATCGATACTACCCGGGTTGGAAAAAGGCTCAGGCAAAGGGTAAGAGCTAATTAAAATGCATATCTGATGTTTGTAATATGATTAGCTTTCTTTATTTTCAATTTTTGAATAGATTTCTTTTTTCATTAATTTATATATCTTGTAAATCTTCTGTTTTATATTAAAACTGTATCTATAGAAATTATAGAATTTGATTCTTTCTGTTTTTTAAAAATCAATATATAATTTGAATTTGGATTTTAAAACAATTTAAAGATTATTTTTAGTTTAATTCATTTATTTGATGTTTTTTTTGGTTAAATATTTGTAAAACATGCAAAATCGTTTTATTTTAACTAAAATTTAATTATAATGCCCAGATTTATTTTTTAATAAAGATTATTTGAATTAAAAATTATTGCATAAGTAAGTAATTACATAAAATATTAATATTATTAATACAAATATTAATAATAATGAGAAATGACTTTGCATAATTTAAACAGATAGGTGGTGTATATGGCAGGAATAAAACACGAAAAGATTGCTAAAATTGTAGTAAAAGAAGTAAATAGTATAGATAAACTTAATGCGATGTTTGAAATTGGGATGCGATTAAAAGATAACATGAATGATCCAGATGCCTTTGGAATGGGTTGTGGAAGTCACTGTGACGCTACTGGTTTTGGTTGTGGGAGTAACTGTTTACAGGGATTAGATGTTTCAGATGAAATTATAAAGGCTCGCTATGCAATAGATGTAATGGGANNCGATGAAATTATAAAAGCCCGTTACGCAGTAGATGTTATGGGAGAAAAACTGGCAGAAGACGATATGGCTTTAATAAAGGATGATTTTGAAGGATTCCATGAATCAGTGGTAAATGTGGTAAATGAAAAACTCAGTTTGAAGCACATGCAGGAACGAATAGATAAGTATGGCAGGTAAATTGAAAGCCTTAACACCAGAGGTGTTTTCATCTCATTTTCATCTAATTAATGGAGAAAATACTTATTTATTTTTTGATATCGAGGATTTATCCTTATTTGAAGTAAATAAGTTTACTTACAACTTATTTTTACAAATTCAAAGTGGAAGGGATATAAAAGATATAATAAAAGATTATGGGTACAAAAACTTAAAAGAGTTCTATAAACTGATAAGTAGAGATAAATTTTCCTCTAATAAAAACTCAAGTTGCAATATACAAAAATCGATATTAGACCGATTAGTATTGAATATCAGTAATGACTGTAATCTAAATTGTAGATATTGCTATGCTTTTGAAGGAACCTATAATGAAGAAATATCTTTTATGGAAGAAGAAGTGGCGCTAAAAACTATAGATTATTTTTATAATATCTACCCTGAGATCAATAATATCCAATTTTTTGGTGGAGAACCTCTCCTTAATACCAACATAATTGATTCAATTTGCAGTTACATACTTAAAAAATATGATAATGGTGAAATAGCAAAATTACCTGCTTATAGCGTAGTTACAAATGGCACAATCATGTCATCTGAAATTCTGAGGATTTTCCAAACCTATAGAATTGGAATAACGGTCAGTATGGATGGGCCGCGTTTTATACATGAATATCTTAGGGGTAAAGACACATCCAAAAAAATAACCCCCAATATTCATAAAATGAAGGACAACGGTATAAATGTTGGTATTGAATGTACTTTTACAAACTATCATTTAATCAATAACTTCCATGTTTTTGATCTGGTGGAATTTTTTAATGATCAATTTGGAATACACATAACTCACGTACCATTTGTAGCAACAACCGAAGAAAATGAACTGTATATATGCTTAGATGATTTAATAAACGAATATACAATGGCCAGTAAATTTGCTTTAGATAGTATATGTAATGGAAAGTATATGGTGGATAGCTACACTTTAAGGCTAATTAAAGCTATTTTATATAAAGAAAAAATTGAATTTTACTGCCCTGCAGGAATAACAACATTATCTGTTTCTACAAATGGAGAAATATATCCATGCTTTATGTTTACTGGAAAAAAAGAATTTTCTATAGGAAATGTACTGAAAAATGAAATAGACATATTCAAACTGTCTGAAGTTAACGATCTTTTAAAAAGGGTTAACAAGTTAGATAATCCTGAATGTAGAAGTTGTTGGGCTAAATCACTATGTTTTGGATGTATTGGTAATGATTACATATTAACTGGGTCTATTGAAGATAAACCTAATTGTGATTTTATTAAAAGATTTATTGAGAATTTTTTGTTGGAATTTACTCGACTTTCACAGGATTCATCTGCGGTATTAAGGATAATAAGCTTAATGGAATCTATTAAGAATAAATAACATTTTTTAGGGTAGTTTAAAATTTTTACAGTAGTTAAGTATGAAAAAATATTTAATTTATATGAATTAAATAGTAAACTGTCATACCTATTTAATCTATGGAGATTTAAATGGCAGCCCAAAACAGCAAAATTAGTTCAGGTCAAATGATATTTTCAGTTGTATGGATTATTCTACTTCCTGTACTGCTCCTTGTTCTTGCGGGGGATTGGTTCTGGATTCAGGGATGGCTTTTTAATATATGGTACATTGTACTGGGTTTCTCAACAGTTATTTATCTGTATTTTAAAGACCCAGGATTACTCCTTGAAAGGCTTAGAAAGCCGGGTACTGGTGGAGAGAAGGGATGGGATAAGTACTGGCTTTATATATTTTTGGCACTGTTTGTGGTTTGGTTTGTAATCATGCCTTTAGATGCTAAAAGATATTTGTGGACCATGAACTTCCCATTATGGATTGAAGTTATTGGAGGAATCTTATTAGTGATTGGGTTCTATTTTACCTTTCGAGCTTTGGCGGATAATCCATATGCATCGGCTGAAGTTAGAATTCAAAAAGATCGAAAACAGCAGGTAATTTCAACAGGTGTTTATGGGTTTGTAAGGCATCCAATGTATCTTGGGGGAATATTATATTTAATCGGGGCACCCCTGCTTTTAGGGTCTAAATATGGGCTTTTGCTCGGTATATTAATGGCAGCTTTTGTTATGGTAAGGATAATTGGGGAAGAAAAAGCTTTAGTTGAAGAATTAGGAGGATATGTGGATTATAGAAAGAAGGTTAGATACAGGTTGATTCCTTTTGTATGGTAGAATGAGTCATTAATTTTGCGTTGTAAATGTTTAAGAACTGTTTTTTACAAAAAAGCATTTTATTTAATTTTATTTACTAAATCTGAATTTATTACACTTAAAGACAGCTAAACTATTTTTACTTTTATATATCAGTTTCTAGAATCACAGGTGTGTTTATTAACTTATGAAAAAATATTTAACATTGTATTAATAAATAGGGTAGTGAGTATTAAAAATGGATAGTCTGAAACTTCAGANNTAGGGTAGTGAGTATTAATAATTGATAGTCTAAAATTTTAGATAAAAGACTGTAAAATTTATATGGAGACGTTTTAGTGGGTACTGAAAAGAATTATGAGGACTTTGCAGTGGATGACGGAAAGAAAGAAATTATAACGCAAACTATTTCTCTTGGTATATGGTTCGTATTTATTCTTTTCCTCTCAGGCAACTGGTTCTGGATTGGAGGTTGGATCTTTGCTTTGTGGTTTATTGGACTTATGCTTGCAAGAAATATCTATTTGCGCCGTAAAGATCCAGAATTACTTAAAGAAAGATCCATGAAGCCCGGAACTGGTAATCAAAAGAAATGGGATAAATATCTCATGTATTTAATTAGTGCTGTATTTGTAACATGGTTTTTAATTATGCCGCTGGATGCTGTAAGATTTGCATGGACAACTAACTTTCCAGTATGGTTGAACGCAGTTGGTGGAATCTTACTTATAATATCATTCTTCTTCTCATACAGAGCGTTTACAGACAACACTTTTCTATCTCCTTTAGTTAGAATACAATCTGAAAGAAAACAGCAGGTTGTTTCAACTGGAGTTTATGGGTTTGTAAGGCATCCTCTGT
This sequence comes from Methanobacterium sp. UBA8, assembly GCA_002509665.1. Classification (GTDB taxonomy): domain Archaea; phylum Methanobacteriota; class Methanobacteria; order Methanobacteriales; family Methanobacteriaceae; genus Methanobacterium_D. Next base: position 10,079 of record DADN01000271.1, on the reverse strand, counting down.
ATCTGGGAGATGTATTGTTTTTTATAGGAACACCACTGTTTCTAGGCTCTAAATATGGACTTATACTTGGCGTGGTAATGTTCTTCCTTATTGCAGTAAGGATTGTTGGGGAAGAAAAGATGATGCTTGAGGATCTGGAAGGATATGCTGACTATAAAAATAAAGTAAAAAGCAGGCTTATTCCATTTTTATGGTAAGTCCCAAGTTTCTTTTTTTAAATATTATATGAATTAAATCTACAGGTATCTAATTTATAGGTTATTTGGCACATTTTTGAAATTAATACTTAAATCTTTTGTTTGTTGCTAATAAATACTAAAATCTAGATGAAAATGGAGAATAACTGCCCATATGAGAATAAAAAGTAATACATTATATAAAGAGTACACAGTTTAAGTGGGGATTTTATTTCATCTAAAAAAGAGCCCGCAGAAACTAAAAATGATTTTAAAAGATCTGTAAATATCATGAGATTGTTTATATCTATGATGGTAATTCTCTCAGTGATCCTCATCACTTTTTATATAAGAATTTTAAATGGTTTTGATCAATCAGTACAATTTTCCTGTTTTATCCTGATCTTGATTGTTTCCATTGCTGCATGCAGTATGCTGTTTATAAGAGATACGTGGAAGGATCATAGGATATATCTGGGCATTATTGGGATTATACTGGTATGCTCTATTGGATTTGGATTTTTAAACATTGGAGAACTAAATAAAGTGGATGTAAGTGTTATTAACCCTGATGCAGGATCATCTGTGCATTCTCAATTCGTAATATGTGGTTCATTCGAAAACATCCCTGAAAATAAGGATATATGGTTGTATACAGTTCCATCAATGACTAAAAAGTACTACATTGAAATAGCACCAGCAATTAAATTAAATAATGGTCATTCAGCAGATGGGTCATGGGAATATTATTATATACCAAGTATAAATGGATTTAAAGCCACAGAAAAGTCGTTTCAGATAGGTATTTTCATATCAAATAAAAGAGATAGAAGTTATATTGAACACGAAATAATGCGCTTAAACGGTAGTACTCNNGAGCAAATTACCTGGTAAAATCCAGGATATGGGGATAAAACTTAACGTTAATACAATGTAATTTATTTTAGTGAGGTTATACCTCAATTTATTCTTTTTAGGGAAGCTGTTTGGATGGTATTTTTTTTGTCTTATATAAATGGACAAAGGAATGTTAATGTTTCTCAACTTTGTGAAAATTAGCATATTCTAAATTATCATTTATTTTTTGCTATTTTTTGGCTTATATTGGACTTAATTAGTAATTTAATGATTTAAAGACGTATAAGTCATGAAATTAAATAAAAAGAAGGGTTTTAACATATTTTGAGCCATAAAAAAGCATTAGGTGCTTAATAAACCTTCGAAGATTTGGATTTACAAGTTAATGATTTTAATTAGGTTTAAATATGATTAATTTAGATAATAGTATAATTCATATCAATTTTAGGGTTTTATTGATTATAAATAGTAATGGGTAATAAAATGGCGGGTAATTTGAACTCTCAAGCTACTAATCCTCTATCTATTTTATTAGTTGAGGACAATATTGCAGATGCCCGCTTAATAGAAGAATTTTTAAAGGAAATTAGTATAAATGCTGTTTTAAACATAGTTCGTGATGGAAAAGAGGCCATGGAATACTTATATTTGAATTGTAAATATGGTGGGGAATACAGGTACACATTCATAATTTTAGATCTAAATTTACCTAAAATGAGCGGCCGTGAAGTTTTAAAAGAAATTAAAGATGATGATGAACTAAAAAGAATACCTGTGGTAATCCTTACAACCTCAACGGCAGAAGAAGACATAAATGAGTGTTATAACAATCATGCAAACTGTTATATCACCAAACCCCTTGATTTTGACGAATTTGCAAATACAATGGATTCCATTAAAAGTTTCTGGTTTAACATAGTAGAACTACCCAAAATTTAGATTTTTAGGATAAAATTAAGTATTGGCTTTTAATATTCTCTTAAACTTGTTCCAGTGGATATGAATATGGAAGAATAATACAATGGCTAGTATTATACCTGTTTCTACATGCCAGAAAAGTAAATTGAAATTGAGATTAAACCGTACGCCATAATCTGTTATAAGTACCAGTATTATTCCGGTGATTCCTGAAATTAACATGCTCCCAACAAGTGCAATACTCCACACCTGCTTGTATCTCACTTTTCTTATAATTTTACTGTCGTAGAGAAGGTAACTTATCAAATATAACATAATCAGCGCCAGTGATATTGGTAAAACGTTATAGTCTGGATTATAGGCTTCGCCACCGCTGACGTCACCTTGACTGCTTGACTGATCACTATTTTGAGCATAAGCTGCTGCTGGAGTTAAAAAAGCAATTATAAGTAAAATTATCAACATTTTTTTCATTATATCATTATACCTTTAAAGTGATTTTTTTAAATCGGTCCCAGTGAAGATGAATGTGGAACAGAGCTATTATAAATAGAACTATGCCAATTTCTACATGCCAAAAAACGAGGAGAGCATTTACAGAGATGCTCATACCATATTCTGCAAATATGCTTATTAGAAGTCCAATTACGGCTAGAACTAAACCTATTACAAAAATCGTTATATTCCATATTTTGGCATGCATTGCCTCTGCAATTACATCTTCTTTATAGAGCAAGTATGATATTGCATATAAAATTATAATTATAAGTGAAACTGGAACGAATTCATATGACATTATAATAGGTATGTTAAAAAATTGATATAAACTTTTATTTTAAGGCATAATTTGGTACTTTTATAACAATAAATTAACTCTATTTGAATTTTTAATAATATTTTTATGCTTTTTAGGAAATGTGTTTGCTGTTATGAATTTCTATTAAAATTAGAGATATATTAGAATGATTATTCAACTTTCCAGTAAAAATATGAACATTAAAAATATTTTTTTATTTATTATGCCATAAAATGGGTAAATTAGCTCTATTTTAAATGCATTATATCAGCTGAAATAATGATCACATTGCTATTTTGTATTTTAATACAATTTAGGTGGTTTAAAATAGGTTTATATGCAATTGGAGTAAATGCATACTTATATAATTAATATGGGGGATTTAATGAAAAAATATGCAGTTCTTCTAATGGCAGTTTTGGCAGTTGTAGTTTTTTCTTCGGGTTGTATAAGTCAGGGTAATAGTACCTATAATTTTAAGGGGATATCTTTTAATTATTCTAGTAGCTGGCAGGAAATTTCAAATATTAAAACACAGGACGCGCTTGTGGGAGTTGGAGATCCAGATTCTGTAGATAAACCCATGAACAATGTAAATACACTTGTAATCATCCAAAAAGTACCAGTGCCTTCTAACTCTACATTTAAACAGTTTTATGATGATACATATGCCAAATATGCTCAGGATTCAACTTTTCAGATTATTTCTGATAAAACTATTAAAGTAAATGGTTTAACTGGTTATGAGAATGTCCACAAAATTATGGTAAATGGGGTGTTAAAGGAAGAAAGGGTTATTTGGCTTGAAAAAAATGGTAACATTTATACTATACTCTGCGGGGCATTAATTGGTGACTTTGACAGCCAACAATCAAACTTTAACATAGTAATAAACTCTTTCAAGATTCAATAATCTCTTTTTTTATCTTTTCTAAAATTCAATAAATTTATAGTTATTATGTGTTTCATAAAATTCAGGGTTCTATTTAATCTTAATAAATATTTATTTTTTATAAATAAAACCATATAGTGAGCTAAATATTTTTTTTAGATATACAATGATTTGAATTCTAAAATTTGAATGGCCATTTTTAAATGACTATTTAGGGTTTGGGTGGAATATATGGGATTTTTACTGTCCTTTTTTTGTATGGGTTGATTATTTATTAGATTGTTAGTAAGTAAATCTTAAATTTTTTTTTAAACTTAATATTCGAAGCAATATCTTCTAAATGTAGTTTAGATAGCTAATAGCTTATAGATTTTATATATGCACGGTTTAAAATAATATAATATTGGTATAATCTTATATGATACTTTAATACATCATAAAGTGTTTTAAAGTTAAGTATATAAGTAAATATAAATAATAACGATTTTTATAAATGAAATGGGGGATTCAATGAGAAAATATATGATTTTAGTAATATCTATTTTGGCCCTTGTGGTTTTTGCCTCTGGTTGTACATCAGAAACTCAGAATAAGACATATAACGCAAGCGGCATTTATTTTAATTATCCTGGTGCCTGGAGTGAGTTATCCTCAGATCAACTTAATCTTACCAGTGATGCTGCTTCTGCAATTGTAGCTGTTAGTGATAATAGTGGACAGACCGGTGTTTTGGTACAAAGTACTCCTTCTTCGTCTCAATCATTGACTGATTTTGTAAATACAAACAAGGCAAGTATTAAAAAAATGGGTTATACCATTTTATCAGAGAATACAACAACAGTAAACGGGGTAAAAGCCCATCAGATAGTTTTCAGTGGAACTGGATCTTCAGAAAATGATACTAAACAGGTCATGACTCTCTTTAAGAAAAATAATAAGATTTATTACATAGTTTTCAATTCACAACCAGAAGATTTTGATAGCCAGCAAACTAATTATGATATGGTACTTAAAAGTTTTAAAGTACAATAATCTTTCTTTCCCTCGAAAATCTCTCAAAAATTCTATGAATTTTTGGAGCCCTCAAACGCTTCGTGTTCGACGGCCACAGAAATTCATTGAATTTATGTAAGGTTTCTTTTCTTTTTATTTTAATATCTAAATTTTGAAAAGACTTTTATCCTATTTTATTAAACATATAACTATCAGATTGAATCATAGTTAAGTTACATAAAAATTCTTATTTTATTAAACATATAACTATCAGATTGAATCATAGTTAAATTACATAAAATTTCTTATTTTTGAATTCGGTGAAAATATGAAACAGGTCATGGTTATAAGAACAGATTTAAAGATGGGTAAAGGAAAAATTGCAGCTCAATCATGTCATGCAAGTTTAGGTGCCTTCAAGCGGGCAGATAAAAGAAAAATTATGAGATGGGAATTAGGCGGCGAAAAGAAAGTTGTAGTCAAAGTTAAAGACTTGAAGGAACTTTATGAAATATATGAAATAGTAAAACGCTCTGATGTCCCTTATTATCTTGTGCAGGATGCTGGAAGAACTGAACTGCCAAGCGGTACAGTGACATGTCTTGGAATTGGCCCTGATGATGATGAAAAGATAGATAAAATAACTCATGATTTGAAACTTCTTTAAATCTGTCAAAGAATTTGACAGATTTAAGGTTCGAAAAACCATTGGTTTTTCTCAACTTTAAAATTTTATTTACTAATAAAATTTTAATGCCCTCGAACATGGAATGTTCGGGGTATCGAAAATCGTAGATTTTCGAAAATTCGGAAATACTGTGTATTTCCTCAACTTTAAGTTCGATAAAGAGTGATTACATGGAATGGGTAGTTAAAGTGGGTGGAAGTTTATTTCCAGAGGATGCAATAGAATTCTGCAAAGCACTCGTCGGCAAAAACGCAATTGTTATCTGCGGCGGAGGCGGTCTTGCAAATAAACTAAGGGAATACGATGCAGATATTAAATTCTCAGATACAGCTGCTCATAAAACTGCTATTTTATGCATGGACATTCTTGGAATGCTTGTTGCAGATAAAGTAGATGGTGCAGAAGCAGTTTATTCTATGGAAGATGCGAAGAAAGTTATAGCTGATGGAAAGCTTCCTATATTGCTGCCTTCGCGATTATTTGAATATCTTGATCCGCTTGAACACTCATGGAATGTAACATCGGATTCCATATCAGTTTATATAGCATGGCTCCTCAAAAGCAAAATATTAATAGTAACAAATGTAGATGGTATATATGATGTCGATCCATCTATTGATGGTGCGAAACTTTTAAGAAGTATAAATGCAAAAAAACTACTGAATTTTAGTGAAACATCAGTTGATGTAAACTTACCTGAGCTTTTACTTGAATATAACTTAGATTGTTATGTTGTTAATGGAAAGTTTCCAGAGAGAGCTATTTCTCTAATTGAAGGTAAGAATTCTAAATGCACTTTTATTGGGAGATAGAAGGAAACCATTAGTTTTCCTGAACTTTCGAAAATTTTATAAAATTTTCGAAGGACTGTAGAAATTAGTTTCCGCGGTGGCCCAAAAATCAAGATTGTCGGAGGTTAATTAAAATGGCAAAAGCAGAATGTATATCATGTAAACAAGAAATATCTCCTGTAGAGACATGTGTAAAATTCAAATGTCCAGAATGTGACGAAGTACTCTACAGATGTCAAAAGTGCCGAACATTCGGGCACCTTTATACCTGCAAGTGTGGATTTACAGGTCCTTAAATATATTTTAGAAACNNAAAAGAATTAAACTATTTTTTAATTGGTTGATTGAGATAACTTATTTTGACAACCAATCAAAACTTTATATTGGTGATTTAAATGGGAGAAGTAGTAGCAACAATAAAATTAATGCCAGAAAGTCCTGATGTCGATTTAGAAAAGATGAAAGCAGATATTCAAACATCAATTCCTGAAGGCTCAGAACTTCATAAAATAGACGAAGAACCAATTGCATTTGGTCTTGTAGCCCTCAACGTTATGGTCATTGTAGAAGACCAGGAAGGGGGAACTGAAAAGGTTGAAGAAAACCTCGCTAAAGTAGGCGGAGTTAACAGTATAGAAGTTACTGATACTAGAAGATTAATGTAATTTAATCTCTCTATTTTTTTATTTGGATTACAATTTTTTAACATACTTGTTTTAATTCTAAATTTATAATTCTTTATTTTGAAAATTGACTTTATTCTTTTATTTTAAACTTTTTCTCTTTATACGGCACACTATGCTTGAATCCTTGAGGTTTAGGCCCTTTATGTTTTCGTCCTCTAGCTATTCCAATATATAATGCGCTGTTTACTAAACCTATATGGCTGAATGCTTGAGGGAAATTTCCGAGTAATTTACCGGTTTCAGGATCTATTTCTTCAGCCAGGAGACCTAATGGGCTCATTAACTGTAGTACATTAACAAATATGCTTATAGCTTCATCTAACCTCCCAGAAAGAGAGAGTGAATCAACTAGCCAAAAAGAACAAAGTAAAAAACACCCTTCGTCTCCAGGAAGCCCATCCTCATTTTTGTAGCGGTATACAAGACCTTTTTCAGTCATTAAATTTTGCATCACAGCTTCAATAGTGCCTTGAACTCGTGGATCGTCATAGGGCAGCAGTCCCATTCTTGGAATGAGCAGTGTTGTGGCATCGATGGCATCTGAATCAAAGGATTGAACAAAACTGTTTAATTCTTTATTAAAACCCTTTTTTAATATCGTTTTTTTAATTTCTTTTTCTGTTTTCATCCAGTGGGAAGCAGCTTCTGTATCTTTAAATTTTGCTATTTCAATTCCTTGATTAACAGCCACCCAGCACATAAGTTTGGAATGTACATAATGACGAGGTTCACCTCTTACTTCCCATATCCCGCGGTCTTTAGTGTTCCAGACTTCGCAGATATAATCAACAAATTTTTTTATAAATTCCCATGTTTTATCTGAGATATCCTTTCCATAGCGGGTAGTATCATAAATAGCATTTATTATTTCCCCGTAAATATCAAGCTGTTTTTGATTAACAGCAGCATTTCCTACCCTAACTGGGCTTGATTGTTTGTATCCTGAGAGATATTCCAGCATTTGTTCTTCTATAACTTCATCTTTATGGAGTGGGTACATTATGCGGATATCTGAAGGATGAGTGTCCTGTTTTATAATGCTGTTAATCCATCTCATGTAATCCTTGGATTCCTGTACATGTTCAAGATGAAAAAGCGCCTGTATTGTATATGCAGAATCTCTAATCCATGCATAGCGGTAGTCCCAATTTCTCACTCCACCTATGCATTCTGGTAGAGAAGTTGTGGCAGCGGCTGCAATCGCCCCGCTCTCTGGATTTGCCAGTAATTTAAGTACTAAACCAGAGCGAGCAATGATATCATGCCATATATCTTCAAGAACACATATTTTATGGCATTTATAAGTCCAGTTCTGCCAGTAGTCCTGCAGGTCATTTAATTTTTTATTAAAATCATCGTAATCTAGGAGATATTCGGGAGGAGAGCAATGTTCCTGTTGATTATATTGAAGAACGAACCATATTTCCATATCTTTTCTCATGTTGAACTGACCTGTTACATTTCCTTCTTCTATTTTGAGTGGAATGGTTGTATTTAAAAATAAATTTTTATCACCAAAACTGCATGATACTCCTTTATTTATTAATTTAAAATCAGGAATATCTTGGGCATAGTTAAAACGGGGCTTGAAGCTTAATTCAAGCCTAATATGTCCTTCAGTACACTTGACTTTTCTAAAAAGTGTTCTGTGCTGTTTGGTTCCATCATACAGTTTAATTGGCATAAAATCAGTTATTGTAACCATTCCAAATGGAGTATTGAACGTGGTTTGAAGGATATTTGTTTCTTTAATATAATTTTGAAAGGAGCTGAATTTTGAGACAGGCTGAATGGCAAAATGTCCTCCTCGTTTGTTATCCAAAATTGCTGCAAAGATGGAAGGCGATTCCAGGTAGGGGAGGCACATCCAGTCTATAGATCCATCACTACCAACAATGGCGCATGTTTCCAGGTTTCCAATAATCCCGTAGTTTTCAATGTCTTTAAATTTATTTTCCATAGTATGATTCAACCTTTATTTTTGGTTTATTTTTGTATTTTCTACATCTTGAATGCGTTTTCCTGCCCGTAGCTGCATTTCAATCTCTTCAAGAGATTTTCCTTTAGTTTCAGGCACAAGGAAATAGACAAAAACCCACGCAATAATTCCAATTATACTGTAAAGCCAGAACGTGCCGGGAGTCCCGATTAGTTGAATAAGAGATAAAAATGTTATTGCCACCAGTAAATTAGTGCCCCAGTTAACTATTGTGGCAGTGCTCATTGCACGGCCCCTTATTCGTAGGGGGTAAATTTCTGAAATCATTAGCCAGAAAACAGGCCCTAATCCTATGGCAAATGAACCCACATACAGCATTAAACTTATAACCGCCAGCAAACCTAAAGATGATGATAAGCCTGGTAAAACAAAGGCTATTCCTAATATTGCGAGGCTGATTACCATGCCAATTAGTCCAATTAAAAGTAAAGGTCTCCTTCCAACTCTATCTATTAGTAATATGGCCACAACTGTCATGATCACGTTTATCATGCCAATTCCTGCAGTTGCAAGTATGGAGATAGCCGCTGATTGAAAACCTGCAAATTCAAGGATGGTCGGTGCATAATAAATAACCGTGTTGATACCGGTTAACTGTTGAAAAGCGGCGAGTCCTATGCCTATTATTAAAGCAGGTCTGACTACTGGATCTAATATTTCTGACCATTTACACTCCTGTTCACAGACTAGGCTCGCTCTAATTTCTCCCATTTCTTCACTTACGTTTTTTGTCATCCTTATACGTTCAAGGACAGAACGTGCTTTGTCAATTCTCCCTTTACTGTAAAGCCAGCGGGGACTTGGCGGCATCAAATACATTCCAACTCCCAATATGATACTTGGGACTACAGCTAACCCGAGCATCCAGCGCCAACCTCCGCTAGGGGCAAAGGCAAAATCTATAAGGTATGAAATAACTATTCCTACTGTTATGGCGAGCTGGTTTAAAGATACAAGTGCACCTCTTATGCTAACTGGTGCAACTTCGGCAATATAGAGCGGTGCAATAAATGAAGCTATTCCGATAGCTATGCCCACCACGATTCTACCTGCAATTAAAGTATATACATCTGGAGTTAGTGCAGTGAATATGGCACCTATCCCAAAAACAACTGCAGCAGCGATGACCATTATACGGCGCCCGTATTTATCTGCTAAGAATCCACTTATACTTGCACCAATCACTGCACCAATGAGTACAGAACTTACAACGATCTCTTGGGCTGTACTCGAAAGTGAAAAAGCCTGTCTGATAAATAATATTGCGCCTGAAATTACTCCA
>DADN01000246.1 GCA_002509665.1 Methanobacterium sp. UBA8 | reverse complement strand
CCTTTTTGCTAAAAGTGATCTTTCCCTTTGAGGGAGATTTTTCTGATTGGGTTGAACTCTTCTTCACGTTCAACTCAGTTAAAATATATTTTTCCAGCCAGTGGACACTGGAATCTTCTCTCAAATACATTTTGTAAAATCAAAGTAAGATTGAAAAACCGTAACTTTAGCAGATTTAAACTGAGTTTAGAAGGAGCCCTTCGAAGGGCCTTTTTGCTAAAAGTGATCTTTTCCTTTTGGGGAAAACTTTCCAATTTAAGTGAACTTTTCATCACGTATATTTCAATTAAAATATATTTTTCCAGCCAGCGAACACTGGAAAATCTTTCCAGAAAATGTTTGTAAAATCAAAGTGAAATCGAAAGCTTGTGAACTTTGAAGATTCCAAAAAGTTTAAAAGGAGCCCTTCGAAGGGCCTTTTTGAAAAAAGTGATCTTTTCCTTTGAAGGGATTTTGTGATTGAAGTGTATCCTTTTCACGTTCAACTCAGTTAAAATATATTTCTCCTGCCGGCGGACTGCTTAAATCTACCCCGAACACGTTTGTTGAGATAATGTTAAGAAAAGCTAAATTTCAAACCCGCGATTTTGCAGCTTTATAAAGGGTACTTTGCAGGGCTTTTTTTAGTTATCTAATTAATCCGAAAGAAATAGAGGTTCTATTAAACGATTTCATGAGGATATTTTTATACTTTCTTTCCAGTTGGAAACTTAAATAAACATTATTTAGTTTTAATTTAAATAATTGGACTTATAAATTTGTTTTCACATCAGATGAAAAATAATATATACTTGTTAACAAATTTATATTCCCATGCCAGTAAAAGCTACTTTGAAGTATCATGTTCCAGGTTTAGGAGAATTAAAATCAGATCTTTATGAGAACTCTTCAAAGGCTTATAATTTATTGAAAGAAAATGGTCACATAGATAGATTGAAAGATATTGATCAATTAGGTGTTATTAGAAATGTCTATGAGGGAGCGCACCACTCTAGATGGGAGTATGTGATGATGCAATTAGGAATTCTTCATAGACTAAACACGACAGATCTTGATCTTGGTTTCAAGCCTTCAAAAGGTACAGGACTTAATTCTAATGTGTCTATTGGGAATAACAAACCAACCTACTTTGAGATTATCCAAATGTGGATTTTGTTATTAAACATGGGTCACCTTCCAGGTACCTTTTCGAGCGAGAAAGCGCTTATCAAATGCATAAAAGAGGACTCTAAACTACAAAAATCTGTTTATGATAGTCTGCCATCCGAAGATACAAAAAAATATTTTAAAAAAATTATGGAAAAAGAAAGTATATATGAATTCCATAAAGTTCTATCTTTTTTTTATTTAAGTAAATACAAAGAAAAGTATACAGAATCCGATCCAGATTTAATTGAGTATTTAATAAAAATTTTAGAGTATAATTGCGTAGGGGCTCATGTTATTGATAAATTTCATGAATACGACGAAAGCGACAAAATAGCATTTGAGAGAGCAAGAAATCATTTAAAACAAATATTTTCTAAAGTTAGACAAATTTCTTATTTGTACTTAGACTCTAAGTATGGACCTACTCCCTTTAGTTTTGAATTGGAAACGGTACTAATTAATTTACCTGAATATGTAAATAACTTATTCGTTGACGGTGACAGTTATATTGCTCAAAGCATAAACGACTTTGATAAGTTACTTTCTGCAACTATATATTTATCCGAAGACTCTTTACAAGCTCATGGTCTTCATGTAAGAAAAACTTTTGACCATATAAAGGATCAATGCTCTGAAGGAAGTATATATGATTCCGATCTATTACTTGAGTTTTTAAAAGAGGATATTAATTTTCAGTACAAATCTAACTGTTTAGATTGCTTAGATAAGAATACAAAAATAAAGTTTTCAATAAATGTGAGTGTAAAAAATCTTTCATGTTATGGTAATGAGAAATATGATAAAGACTTTGACGATATTTTTAATTTTGATTATGAAAATTCATTAAATACAAAATATGGTATAAAAGATTGCCTTGTTTCAGTAGAGCCAAGTATAAAGCATGATACTTTTAATATAGCATTTTCTTTTTTTAAAAATTGTACTACAGCTAAACGTTTCGAAATTCTGGGAGAGTTTATGGGAGATCTAATTCGATTAGAGGAATTAGTACATAAAAAAGAAATACAAGATGTAAACGGATTTGAAAAGATATATTCAAAGTTTATTTTATATTCCTTAACTCAAATTTGCAAAAGTGATTGTATTTTTAAGTATAATAACTTTGATATATTGGACTTACCTTGCATTGGAAGTTTCAATTCGACTCAAACATCTGAAAAATTAATGGAATTCTTAGAGAGATCTACTCTAAAAAGTAGTAGTAGAGAACACGAACTCAGAAGTTTGGGAAACGCTCTCCAAGAAATTAATCATAATGGCCCAATACTTATTTGGCCAAATCAAATAAAAGTTTTAGATCGAAAGAGAAACGAATTGACGGATATAGATGGTATAGGATTTGGCTATAAAGACAAAAAATTATATTTATTAATTATCGAAGCAAAAAAACAAAAAATTGGAGGCATCGGTGATGCAAAAAAACAGCTTTTACTAAATATCAACGAAAAATTAAAAGTTAATTGTAATGGCATGAACTTAAAAGAAGAAGATATAAAGACAACGGATAAAAGCGTATACTGCTACATACCAATCAATGGTGAAGTCTCTTGATTATGAATTTCCGTTTTAAATTTCAGAATTACACAATTTTTAGGTTCTATTTTCAATCAAATATCTCAATTTAATCAAGCACATACTGAAGCTATAATTTAAAGATGAAGACACATCCATTCTTATAGACTAGCCAATGAAAATGACTTTTTATGTTATTTTTATTGAAATCTTTACTGTTGTTATACCAACTTAATTTTTTATTGTTAGTTAAGAAAAAACCATCTTTCTCCATTGGTCGTTAAGCACTTGGGAACTAAAAACGACTTTTAAAATACATTTCCTGCTTAGAAAAATTAACAAAAAATTCCGCGATCTAATATGTATGAAACAAGGAAAAAAGACTAGTTCATTGATTCCAAAATGAATCCATTATTGTTTTAAGAATTCATTGACCAATGGATATATTTACACCTGAATTTGACAGTTTGATTTTTATG
>DADN01000220.1:1069-3177 GCA_002509665.1 Methanobacterium sp. UBA8 | reverse complement strand
AGTTTATATCTCAACATTAATAAATTTTATAAGAAGTACATTGCTGAGAATAGGGGAGGAGAGTTTGCTGAGCGGGTATGTAAAAGTAAAAGAATCAGTCGTTGGAAAGATAAAGAGCTGGTTTATTATATAGTGTCCGTGTTAAAGGCGTATCTAAAGGAATATGGTTCCAATTTTTTAAAGGGCTATCTAAGATTACAAGAAACTCCTGAGCTGGAGNNATTCTTGTATAAGTACCATATAAGAGATCGTTTTTTTGTATGGTATAATCCATATTATAGCTTGTACGAATTTATATTGGGTTATGGAGTTACAAATAATATTAGTAGATTATTGTATGTAGTGACGTACGCTGGAGTATTAGTAGAATTTCAAGAATTGTTGAAAAGGGAGAGAAAAGATTTGACCTGCAAGAGTAATGATGTATTAAATAGTAGGAGAATGTTGTATATATATCATTAAATCTTGTTTTAGCGAAAGAATAAAAAATGTTAGTAAATATGTATGCGATTTTACCAGTAGTGTTGTTATTTGTCGGAATATTAGGAGTGGTGAGAGGAAGAAAAAATATTATATTGATAATAATAAGTTTAGAAGTCATGTTATTAGGAGTAAGTTTACATTATGTATTAATAGGTTGGGGAGTGTATGGAGATGTAAAAAGCTTAATGTTGTCAATATTTTTATTAGCCATCGGAGCAGCAGAGTCCGCCATAGGATTAGCATTGGGAATAGCTTATTATAGACATCGTTTATAGGCAATAAAAATGTTAATTTTACCCTTATATTTGACAATAGCATCATTTATTGGATGTATTTTGGGAGGAAAATGGATAGGGATAAAGGGAGCGTGTAGTTTGACAGTAACGAATATAGTAGTAGCAGCAATAATGTCTTTGTATTTTTTATTAGTTCCAAGTGTAGAAGGTAAGGTATATATGTTGGAGGTAGGGCGTTGGGTCTCAGCAGATCTATTAGATGTCTCTTATAGTTTAATGTACGATGCCTTAGCTTTAAACATGCTTGTAGTAGTAACATTGGTATCAAGCTGTGCACACTTTTATTCAGTAGAATATATGAATGGTGATCCACACCAAAGCAGATTTATGGGTTATTTGTCATTATTCACCTTTTTCATGTTGATTTTAGTAACGGCAAAAAACCTCATTCAATTGTTTATTGGTTGGGAAGGAGTAGGAATTTGTAGTTATTTATTGATCAATTTTTGGTATAGTAGAATCAAGGCAAATAAATCAGCTATAATGGCAGTAGTGGTAAATAAAGTTGGAGATATCGCATTATTATTGATGTTTGGTTTTGTTTACTATGTCTTTAAGAGTTTTGATTTTTATAGTATTTACAGTGTAAGTAATATCTGGTTGTGGAATAATGACACAACATATGTGGGCGAATTATATATATTATTGCTCATGGTAGTATTAGGAGCCGTCGGAAAATCCGCACAATTAGGTCTTCATATGTGGTTACCAGAGGCGATGGAAGGACCAACACCTGTATCGTCGTTGATACATGCAGCAACCATGGTGACTGCAGGAATTTTCTTAGTAATTCGTTGTTCGTATTTAATTGAGCTAGTACCAGAGATAAGTTTGTGGATCATATTTTTTGGTTCGTTAACTACTTTTTTTGCTTCTACAGTAGGTTTGTTTCAGAATGATTTGAAAAAAGTAGTAGCATATTCAACTTGTAGTCAGTTAGGTTATATGTTTTTAGCATGTGGTTTAAGCGGGTATGGTTATAGTTTTTTCCATTTGTTTAATCATGCATTTTTTAAGGCGTTATTGTTCTTAACTGCCGGTTATATTATTCATGGTTTGCAAGGAGAACAAGATATGCGTAAGATGGGAGGAATGGTAAAATTGTTACCATTTGCTTATATTATGATATTGGTTTCTTCTTTATCTTTGGCAGGGTTTCCATTTTTATCTGGATTTTATTCCAAGGAGAAAATATTAGAATTGTTTAATATTTTCTATGTGAAGGATATGTTGGGTTTAGAATCGTTAAATTATATACATAGTTATTCTTTAGTTGCTCATTTAGCTGTAATCTTCACAAGTTTTTATAGTGTTCGCGTGCTCTATTTA
>DADN01000220.1:0-1055 GCA_002509665.1 Methanobacterium sp. UBA8 | reverse complement strand
TTTGCACTAACAGTTATGTCCGGGTATATGTTTAAAGATTTAATGATCGGAGTTGGAACGGATTATTGGGGATCTTCTATTTATCATGAGGTCGTAAGTAAATTAAATGTGTATATCCCATATGAATTTAATCATTATGTTAGAAACGTGACCTTGTATTGGGGGTTTTATTACTTATTTTTGTTTACTGTGGTATTTCTCTGGAATCAGAAAATGTTTTATGGTTGGAAAATGAGTACAACTTGGGCATATTCTTTGTTTATTACTTTGACAGAGAAGTATATTTACGTCAACAAAGGAATTGAAAAATTAAGTCAGTGGTTAGTTGATTTCAGCAATGCTGTTCCATATCGTCTCTTGGATAAGGGAATCTTGGAATTAGTAGGTCCTTTTGGAGTTACTAAGTCAATCAAAAGTCAGGTTGTAAAGTTCGAAGGCTTTACATGGAGGTATTTATTCCTTGCATTGTATTATTTTTTTGTGGGGTTGTTAGTGTTTGTGTATGTTTTAATTTAAATAAATGAAAGTGTTGCAAGTAAAACAATTAGGATTAGGAATATCGTTGTTAACTTTTTTGTTACTCAACGTGATGTGGTTAAATTTTGATGCCTATTTAACAGGCTTCCATCAAATGTTTCAATTGAAATTCTGGAANNGGTTTTCGTTTTTTTTTCTATATTTAACAAGCCTTTTAGTAAGTTTATGCTTATTGTTTAGCTGGAATAACGATCAAAAGTGGAATGAATTGATGTGGTGTTTGTTGAGTGTAGAATTGTTGCTGTTTTTGGCGTTTACGGTATTAGATGTTTTATTTTTTTATGTATTTTTTGAGTTAATCTTAATTCCGTTTTTTGTATTTATAGGGTATTTAGGATATAGAAAACGAAGAATTCATGCAGCGTATTTGTTGTTTTTTTATACGGTATTTGGATCATTTTTTATGTTGGTGGGTTTAGTGTTACTTTGGGTAGCAACCGGAACAACTGATTGGTTATTGTTATCGGGATTCTCATTTGAGATGCTCGAAGAGCGCGTCTTGTGGTTGTGTTTTTTTA
>DADN01000052.1 GCA_002509665.1 Methanobacterium sp. UBA8 | reverse complement strand
GAGTTAGAATGTTAAATGCGATGATCAAAGATAATGTAAGGAAAGCTATTGACCGTCAAAAGATAAATACGATAGGAAGGTCATATTACACATTTTTCCGGGCATATCCTCAATATCTTCAAGTCTATACTTTTTTCCAATCCGGAAGGTTTAATTTAACCGGTTTAAGGGGCAGCGCATACCAAGATGTAAATGAGATACTTAAATTGCAAAGGGACATTTTTGATTTTGTACACATAAATGTTAAAGATGGAATAAGAAAAGGGAGCATTCTTTCGGATATAGATGGAGTAAAGAGAGAGGGAATCCGTCAGGATATAGATTCTTTTTATGCAACAAGTTTGATTTTATCTACAATAGAGAGTATTATAAAGCTTCCTCCATCTTTAGAAGAAGAACTTAAAGATAGAGAAATAACTGAATATCAATTTGAAGCGCTTTTAATGCACTTTGTAAGTAGATTACTTATGAATTAATGTTAAGAATTTCGTTGAATCTATAAATTAGTTATTTGTTTTAAATTTTAGTTTTTTAGTTGTTATTTACGTTTTTAAAAATATATTTGCTTTTTTATGGTTTTTATAGTTTAAAATGGTTTATTTAACGTTTCTTCCCGTTTAAATTTAGATTTTTTTTTACTTTTTCTATGTAATTTTTACCCAAACATTTATATTGCACTAACACTATGTTATAAAATAACACTGTGTTAAAAAATAACAACCTGTTATAAAATGACAGGTGGAAAGCCACTGAGATCTCCAAGGTAAAAAAGNNTAAAGGAGGTTAAATTATATGTCAATAGTAAAAGTAGACGATATAAATATGTATTATGAGATCCACGGTGAAGGTGAACCGTTAGTATTAATCGCAGGGCTGGGTATGGATCTAAGCATATGGGGCACTGCACAGGAAATATCCCGAAAATATAATGTTATCATGTTTGATAACCGTGGAGCTGGTAGAACTGATAAACCAGATGGACCATATTCTATTGAGCTAATGGCTGATGATGCCGTTGGTCTTATGGATAAACTTGGAATAAAACGTGCTCATATTATGGGCTGCTCTATGGGGGGCGCTATTGCACAAACCATTGCTGCAAAGCATCCTGAGAGAGTAAATGGTTTGATACTGCATGTTACATATCCTAAATCACCTGATAAAGATGATCCTCAAGTAGCTGCTATGTTCAACCAGTTACGTGCTCAAGCAAAACAACCAGGATTTGTGGATAATTTGGGTAAATATCCCCCAACTGTTGATTCATTCATCCTTCAATTTGATGCATTGCTGGATTTTGAAGGTATAGAACAATTGAATAAAATTGAAGCACCTACAATCATAGTGAACGGTAAAAATGACATTTCTAATCCTCTTAAAAATGGTAAAGAGCTCGAATCAGGGATAACTAATTCAAGATTGATCTTTGTCGATGGTGACCATTTTGTTTTGGGTACAAGTCCAGAATCAGTAATCAATCCTGTTCTTGAATTTCTGGAAGAAGTAAACATTAAATCTAATTTAATGGAGGAATAACATGTCAATAAACGTAGATGAGGCTAATGGCTGGAATAGATCCGTGCATCAAAGTAGTGCTGTAGATATTTCTAAATGCATCCGTAAAGTTGCTAATCTCGAACGATTATTTCTGTGGAGTCCTGAATGTACAGTATCTATGATTGCAAGGGTCAAGGGGGATATGTCTGAAGAAAGACTACGTCGTGCAATATTTGAAGTTACGCAAATGCATCCTCTTGTTGGTGCAAAAATAGTATTTGATAATGATTATAATGCATGGTTTTCAAATGAGGGTGTTCCTGAACCCAACTTAAAGATAGTAAGTAGGTTTTCAGATAAACAATGGTTTGAAGAGCTGCAGAAAGAAATTCAAACTCCCTTTAATTTAGAAGAAGGCCCCATGATCAAATTCATTTTGATTTATTCTGAGAATATTTCAGATCTAATCGTAATGTGCAATCATAGCATATGTGATGGTATGTCACTTGCAAATTTAGTCCGTGATTTGTTTAATTGTTATGCAAATCCAGAACAAGAAATTGAAGTCATTTACCCTCCAAATATCATGAATTTACTTCCAATAGATGGATTTTCTCTTACTTCTATTTTATTTAAACTCATAGTCTATCGAGCTGATAATAAATGGAAAAAGAATCCCTATTATTTTAATCAAAGTGATTGTAATGCAATTCAGGCAGATTTTTGGAAAAAGAAACATATAGGTAAAGTTATTCTTGAATTGGAGCCTCATGAAACCAAATATCTTTCAAAACAATGTAAAAAGAAGGGGGTTACTATAGGATCTGCTGTAACTGCTGCTTTTATCGCTGCGCATGAAGATATTGTTGGTCCTTTTGAAAAAAGCAAAAAGCAGGTTTCAATACCATTTGATCTGCGTAGACATGCAAAAACTCCAGTAGAAGATGTATTCTGTTTCTGTGTGGGGGCTTCCAGGTTTTCCTTTAAATATAACTCTAAAAAATCATTTTGGAAGAATGCTTTAGATTTACATAAAGAAATCCACAAAAGAGTGGTTAAACTGGATACTAATGGCCTCAAACTCCCGGATTATGATCCTACACTTTTAGATGCAGTATCTTGTTTTGGACTCTTTAGAGACACTCTTCCCGATGCTTATACAAAAACAGAGAACCTTAAAAAATTTTCACAGGACGCAAAGAATGTAGCATTCTCATTTGCAGAAATTTATGATAGTAAAGTTCCAGGTGTGATTCCTTCAAATTTAGGAAAACTTTCAATACCTGAAACCTATGGGGACCTTCAAATAGATCGCATGATTTTCTTACCTTCCATTGGTGATTCTGTTCCTTTAACTATTGGTGGTATCAGTATTGGTGGTAGATCTGTATTTTCACTTAATTATACTGAGCCTAAGGGCGAAGATAATTTTGTAACCCGAGAAAAAATTCAGATTCGTAATAGAGCTTTAGAATATTTGGGTTTTCCAGATAAAATAAGCGGAGAGGGGATTGTATGATATTAATGAATGGGGTTAAATTATGCCAACTGCAAAAGTAAACCATATAAACATGTATTATGAGACACATGGCGAAGGAGAACCCTTATTAATAATCTGGGGAATGGGTGGAGAGATATCCACTTTTGTTGATTATATGAATAATCTGGATAAAGATTATAAGTTAATCTTCTTTGATAACAGGGGAACAGGCAGGACAGATAAACCTGATGCACAGTATTCTTTTGAAATGATGGCTGAAGATTCTGTTGGTCTTCTAGATAAACTTGGTATTAAAAGCGCTCACATTCTGGGGATTTCTATGGGGTCACGTATCGCGCTTATAATGGCTGCAAAATATCCTGAGCGGGTTAAAAGTTTGATATTGAATGTCGCCGCTGCGAGATCCACCTGTGATGATCCACGAGCAGCACGTTCATATGAACGATTATATGCTGCAATGACTCAACCTGGATTTTTAGAGGTAACAGGAGGGTATCCTCCAACTGTTGAATCATTCATCAGGCAGTTTGAAGCCCTTAAAAATTTTGATGGAATAAATTTGTTAGGTAAGATCAATGCACCTACTCTCATAGTAAATAGTACAAAAGACGATTCTACGCCAGTAAAGTTTGCTGAAGAACTTTTTGAGGGTATATCAAATTCAAAATTAATTTTAGTTGAGGAAGACCATCTGTTCATAAGGACAAAGCCGGGTTTACTAATTGAACCAGTTCTTGAGTTTCTTGAGAAATTAGGCAATAAAAGTGCCACTAAGAATATCTTATAAGTTATATGGGGAGATTGTATGCCAATTGTAAAAGTGAATAATTTGAACATGTATTACCAAGTATGCGGCGAGGGAGATCCACTTGTAATTCTTCAAGAAGCAGGTATTGAAATTAGCTCCATGTACAATGTTTTAGATGCATTTGCTGAAAATTATCAGGTCATATCTTTGGATAATCGTGGTGCTGGTAGGACAGATATGCCAGATGAACCGTATTCTATTGAAATAATGGCTGAAGATACACTTAATCTTATGGATGAAATTGGCATAGAAAGTGCTCATTTTCTTGGAATGTCTATGGGTGCACGTATTGCGCTTGTAATCGCTGCAAAATATCCTGAACGGGTTAAAAGTTTAATCTTAAATGTGGCAGCTGCAGGTTTTCATGATATGTTTAAGTCTATTTTGGAAGTATCCTTGGAAAATGTTGATTTAAGGGAAAAACTGCTCCAAAAAACAGGAATAGTATTTATACAGAAGTATCCTCCTAATCCTGAATCATTTCTCAGACAATTAAAAGCTATGGTTGATTTCGATGGTAGAGACTATTTGGGTCAAATTAAAGCACCTACACTTGTAATAAATGGTACAAAGGATCATTTGGTGCCTATGGAATTAACTGAAGAGCTTACATTAGGAATTAGAGATGTAAAACTTGTTCTTGTTGATGAAGGGCATTACTTTGCGGCATTAAAACCAGAATTACTCATTAATCATTCATTAGAGTTTCTGAAAGAAGTTGGAACAAAAACAGTTTTAAAACAGAATATTAAGATTGTGTGAAAACTGCGATGGGATGTACTAGATGGAAAAAATTGAAAATTATAAATTTTTAGAAAAAGCAGCTAAAGAGAGGGGATTTGCTGATGCAAAAGTTATTCCCATGGATAAAGTAGTAATTGAGGATAGATTACGCCTTCAGTGTAGAGTTAGCTGTTCTCACTACGGAAAGAATTTGAAATGCCCACCGTATGCGCAGGGTATGGATGAATTCAGAAAAATGCTAAATGAGTACAGTTTTGCTATGGTTATTAAATATAAGCCTCCTGAGATATCTAATGAGATAATAGCAAAATATAATCTGGTTGAAGGCGTAGAAAATCCTCAAAACACGGATAAAGTATCAATGGTGCAGGAATTAGAAACCCATTTAATAACTGCAACCGAAAATCAAGATATTGATAAGATGGCAGGGATGCGATCTGATTTTGAGGAATCTTACAAAAATGCTTTAATGAATTTATTGGAGCTTGAAAAAGCAGCATTTAAGCAGGGATATACACTTGCTACTGCATTTTTTTATGGTGCATGCTGGCTTTGTGAAAAATGTAATATAAAGACAGGTATATGCAGGAATCCTAGAATATCACGTTATTCAACAGAAGTTGCTGGTATCAATATTGTTAAAACGGCAGCAAATGCAGGAATGGGATTTAAATTCCCTGTTAAAGAAGAAGAGTTAGGAGGACTGGTAATATTGCTTATAGATTAAGTTAATTCATGTTGCAGACGAATAATAAGCTTGATAGTTGTAAATATTTAAAGAATGTAACTTTAAATCATATCTTTCTAATGATGTAGAAATAGATTATGTGGGGGATTATAAATGGAAATGAAAGAGTATCATCCTTTTAAATCTAGTGATATGAAAGAAAAATATCTGAAAATGTATGATATGCAGGCAAGAAAGTGGCCTGTTCCTTCAGAAACCAAATTTGTGGACACGTCTTATGGTAAAACATTTGTAAGGATTAGTGGTCCTATTAATGCTCCTCCTCTTGTATTATTACCTGGAAAGGGAGCTAATTCACTGATGTGGATTCATAATATCAAATCTTTATCTGAGTCTTACAGGACTTATGCCATAGATACAATCGATGATTTTGGTCGAAGTGTGTATATTAGGCCTCTCAAAGACTCAAAAGATTATGTAAATTGGCTTGGTGAGCTATTAAATGCCCTTAAACTCAAAGATAATATTAACATTATAGGATTATCCATGGGTGGCTGGTTAACGAGTCAATATTTACTTAATTCACCAACAAGGCTCAATAAAGTGGTTTTATTAGCACCGGCTTCTACTGTGTTGTCTGTACGTTTAATGTTTTATGTACGTGTATTTATGGGTTTGATACCTCGTTATTATTTTTTTAAGAATATGCAGCGCTGGGTATTTGAAGATTATGCTAAAAAGAATAAAAGAGGGATGGAAGAATTAATTGATACTGCTTACATTAGTTTAAAATGTTTTAAACTTAAAATGCCCCCTAAATTCACTGTATTGAGTGATAAAGAATGGGAAAATATCAAAGTACCAACGCTTTTTTTAGTTGGCGAAAATGAAAAAGAATATTCGGCAGAGAAAGCAATAAAACGACTTAATAATGTTGCTCCTCAAATAAAAACAGGAATTATTCCTAATGCAGGCCATGATATGTTGCTGGTGCAAACTGAAATTGTAAATGAAAAGATTCTTGAATTTTTAAAAAATTCATAGCGGAGATATAATGCAAAATATCGAAAATTACAAAGATTTAGAAAAAGTGGCTCTAGAGATGGGATATCCTGAAGCAAAGGTTATTCCTGCAGATGCTGTTGTAGTGGAGGATAGAGTACGTTTAAGATGTATGGTGGGTTGCCCTCACTACGGCAGGGGTCTAAGATGTCCTCCTTATACGCCTAGTATAGACGAGTTCAGGAAAATGCTAAATGATTACAGCTTTGCCATGGTTATTAAGCTTAAAAAGCCTAAAATAGCCAATGAACTAAAANNAAGCAAAATAT
Source organism: Methanobacterium sp. UBA8 (assembly GCA_002509665.1). Classification (GTDB taxonomy): domain Archaea; phylum Methanobacteriota; class Methanobacteria; order Methanobacteriales; family Methanobacteriaceae; genus Methanobacterium_D. Next base: position 6,335 of record DADN01000052.1, on the reverse strand, counting down.
AATCTAAATAATTTGGAAAGGTCAGATAGGCTGCAGGATCAATATAATGATCTAGATAAAAAATCGCAGGTATTATGGTCAGATTTCTCAGTTCATTATAAAAATGCTTTAATGGGCCTGCTGGAACTTGAAAGAGCAGCTTTTAACATGGGATACACCTTTAATACTGTGTTTTTTGCTGGACACTGTATGCTATGTGAGAAATGTAATGTGGAAAGGGGTATATGTAATAATCCTATTATTGCACGTTTTTCTGCAGAATCTATGGGTATAAATCTACTAAAAACGGCAGAAAATGCGGGAATGGAATTAAAATTTAATTCAAGTGATCCCACTGGAATGGCTGTACTGTTAATAGAATGAAAAATGTAAATTTAGAGCTTTATAACAGTATTATGGTAATTTTAGAAGATATTGGTTGAATTTTAATAAGATGAATATAAGTTTAAATGCAAATAAAATAATGAAAAATGTGTGATTATTATGCCTGAAATTAAGTTAGATACAAATTATATAGAAGAAATTTTAACTCAAAACAGTTACATTCCAGATGAGAATATTGTAACTGTTGTATTTTTAGCTTTATCACTTAAAAAACCAATATTAATTGAAGGTCCACCTGGAACTGGTAAAACTGAACTTTCTAAAGCGATTTCAAGGGCTTTTGAAAGGGACTTTTTTAGAGTCCAGTGCTATGAGGGCATAACTTTTGAACAGATCGTTGGGGAATGGAACTATCAAAAACAGCTTTTACATCTGGAAATGTCCAAGATAAATAAAACAGCATTGGATAAAACAGAACAAGATGTCTTCAGCGAAGAATTTTTTATAAAAAGGCCGCTTTTATCAGCTTTTATGAATGAAAAGCCTTCAGTTATACTCATAGATGAAATTGATAAAGCAGATGAAGAAGTGGAGAGTTTCCTGCTTCAGGCACTTGGAGAAAAGCAGATAACTGTCAATGATCTGGGAACTTTTGACCTTAAAAACGACTTACTTGTTATAATGACTTCAAATTCTCAGAGACAGCTCCTTGATGAGACAAAGGACCGCTGTTTGTATTTATATATTGATTACCCCACATTTGAAAGAGAAGTGGAAATAGTTAAATCGCATGTCCCTGACGCTTCTTTAGGTTTAATTAAAAATGTTGTAAGGGCTATGCAGAAAATAAGGAAGCTTAATCTAATTAAAACACCATCAATCAGGGCAACTGTGGACTGGATTAATAGTTTAATCATGTTTGGTAAAGATGATTTGGACGATGAATCATTTAAAAAAACCATCAGCGTTGTCATAAAGAATGAAGATGATAAAAGTAAGGTGATTGAATCATTTAAACTGGATTAAGAATAAATCTGCTTTACAATGGTGTACTATGTTAGAAGAAATAGCTAAATTTTCAGGAAAGCTCAGGGAAAACGGGATCCCTGCAAGTATTAGGAGTACAGAAATAGCCTGTCAAGCAGTTCCTTTAATTAAAAAGAATGATGGAGATTTAAGGGAAGCTATGGCATGTATTTATCTTAAAGACCAGCGGCAGAGAAAAAGATTTAATGAAGTATATGGTTCTTTTTTTGAAGGAAAAGAAGCAAACACAGATGCTCAATCTACAAAGGATCCATCACTGCACGTGAAAAACCATAATATGGTAAGATCTCCATTGATTACTACGTCTTCATCAACAGGCGCGAACACGGCTCCTGGTTTAAATAGCACGTATCAGGCATGGGATCACAGAATGAATCATATTAATGATTCCATAATGGACAAAATAAAGATAGAATACATTGAAAATACCCTTGGAGGTAGCAGTGACGATGATTCTATAAAAGATAACTCTGGCTTACTTAAAAGTAACATAATGACTTTAAATTCTCTTCAGCCTGAATTAATAGATTTATGTCAGAAGCTTGGCAGAAAAATTGCTACTAAACGTGCAAGGAGATATAAGCAATCCAAAAAGCAAAAACCAGATATTAGGAGAACCATAAGGAAGAATTTAAAGCACGGCGGAACTCTCCTTGAACTTGTAAAAAGTAAACCTAAACTAAAGAAACAGAATCATTATTTTTTAAATGATGTGAGTGTTTCCTGTGATTGGATAAGCATCTGGTTTTTCTGTATGGTTTATGCGGCTCAAAATTCATTCACCCGAGCAAGGGCATTTGAATTTGATAATAAAACTGCTGAAATAACCTCTGCCCTCTACGAACTTAATGTGGTTGATGCATTTGTTAAAGTTTTAAAAATCAGGCATGAAAATGCAATGATTCATGGAAAATCCAACATGTATACTGCATTTGGGGGTTTCCTTGATCAAGCGAATCTTAATAGTAAATCATATGTTATGATCTTAAGTGACTGCAGGGATTGGGCTGGGCCAAAGCATAGCAATGAACCATTGAGTGCAGAATTCGTCAGGCAAATGTCTCAAACCGCTAAAAGGGTTTTAATATTAAATCCTGAGCCAAAGAATAAGTGGAACGTGGCTGACAGCCGTGTTTCATATTATGAAAAGGCAGGGGCTGAAGTTTTTGAGGTCAGTGATTTAGAACAGCTCGCTAATTTAATAAGTGAGATTTAATTACTTTTAAATTATATATGATTTGAGAANNTGAGAATTACTATGAATAAAATATTTTTTTAAATTGATTTAATTTTTAATTAGGGGTTACTAGATGTTATCGAATAAAGAAATAGAAAAATTTGATTTCCTGGAAAAAATGGCCTTAAAGATGGGCGCTATTGATACAAAGATTATAACTGTAAATGATGTTTGTGTAGAAAATAGAGTGACGCTTAAATGTAGGGCAGGATGTGTTGGTTATGGTAAAAAGTTAACATGTCCTCCATATGTCCCTACAGCCAATGAATTTAAGGATATTTTAAATGAATATAAATATGCCCTGCTTGTGAAATTTAAATCACCAGCAAAAGCCGATGAAGAGACTGTATGTTCAATATACAAGAACTGGTTTGATCCTGACACTCCAGAAGACTTGAAAAATAAAGCTGATACATTCTGGAATGATTATTTTGACTACAGCCAGGATATACATAACATTATGCTTGAACTTGAGAAAGCAGCATTTAACAAAGGTTACACATTTGCCCTTGCATTTGTAAACGGTTCATGCAGGTTATGTAATGTTTGCAATACGAAGAGCGGAGTATGTGTTCATCCAAACATTGCAAGGATACCTGAACATGCAGTGGGTATCAACATGAAAAAAACAGCCGAAGATGCAGGAATGGGAATTCAATTTCCATTTTCAGGCCATCCTGAGCCCATGACTATATTATTAATAGATTAAACTTTTAAATTCTTTCTATTCTTTTTTATTAGTTGTAATTTATTTGTAATGCACTTTTAGACAAATATTTATGCGTATGGGAACTGAAATACATACAGTTGTTTCATGAAACCTGAAGAATCTAACATGAAACAAACAGAACAAATAGAAATTCCTGATTTTTTTATAATACAGATGTTTTACTTTTATCCTGAGGGATATACAAAATTTGACGAAACGCTGATTATCGTCTAAATATTTTCTTTTTTCGGGATAAGGCAATTGTTTACTTTTAAATTTAGATGATATGTTGATAAAACTTTTGAAATGAAAAATGTCGTCTAGATTTAATTTTTCCCATAAAGTCTATAGCATATAACGATATTAAATAATTACAGGTGATATGATGATAGAATACTTAGCTCAAGAGGAAGGGCCTACTACTTACCAATTAATTTTTAAAGATACTGGAATCTCAGAAAAGACATATAAAATTCTAGAAAAGCGTTTAAAGAAATATGATGAAAATTTAGTATTGACACATGTGCCTGTTGCAGGTGAAGTGGTAATCATTGTAAATAAAAAATGCGAAACTGATGAATGCCGTGAAATGGAAGTAGAACGTTTTATTAAATATTATACAGGGATTTCGAGAAAATTTAAATAAATTAAGTCACAAATTACCTATAATTTAATTATTAAAGGATTAAGGGTATTCTATGGAATTTAAAATCGAAGAAATGAAATCTGAGGACTGGGAACAGGTTTCAAGAATATATCTGGAAGGTATTAAAACTGGAAATGCTACATTTGAAACTGACATGCCTTCCTGGGAATCCTGGGTTTCAAAACATCTGCCCTGCTGTAATATCGTCGCGCACAGGGAAAATAAAATTTTAGGCTGGGCAGCAGTATCGCCAACTTCAAGCAGAGAAGTTTATTCTGGAGTAACTGAGGTCAGTATTTATGTAAGTAAGGAATGTAAAAGAACTGGTGTAGGTTTAGCTCTTCTTAAAGAATTAATAGAATTATCTGAGAATAACGGTATCTGGATTTTACAAGCAGGAATATTTCCAGAAAACGAGGCAAGTATAAATCTACATAAGAAATGTGGATTTAGGATTGTAGGCATCCGTGAAAAGATAGGAAAAATGGATGGTATCTGGCGTGATGTTATTTTGATGGAGAGGCGCAGTAAAAAAGTAGGTATAACATAGTTTGATAGATTAGATGATTTGAATTCTTATTTTCTTTTGTTTCAATGATTAAACTGTTAAATTCAGTACAGTCATTGTTACAGTTTGACCTATTTTTTTAATGTCTTTTGAATTGAGTTTGTCTGCAGTATTAGCACTACTCCATGGAGCAACTTCAAATGGCTGGCTCATTACTTGACAAACTGGCACCTTATTGATGTTGTTGTAGTAAAATGGGTACGTATCACTAGGATATGTTGTAGTACCTGTAGCAGCAGGATATCCTAATTGTTTGGCGCATTGTTTCATAAGATCTATTAGTTTAAGATCTCCATTAACAGGTTTTGGTTGATTGCTGTGCCCAATTAAAGATACTTGCTCACCAGCACCAACACAGTTAAGGTCTATTACTGCTTCACAGTTTTTAATGATATCTGGATGGCTCTTTACAAAAGCATCAGAGCCCTTAAACCACATTTCTTCCCCTCCAAATCCAATAATGAGAACGGTTTGTTTTGGCCTGTAACCTGTAGATAATGTTCTGGCTATTTCGGCTTGTATTCCCATAGCAGCGGCATCATCTGTGGCCCCTTCACAGAATCCTGGAGAATCGATATGTGAACCTACAATAATGTATTTTTCTGGATTTTCTGACCCTTTAATTTCACCAATAACATTGTATGTGTATTTTCCATTACCAAGATCTACTTTCTCTTTATATGTATTGATTCCATTGTTTTTAAATTCAGTTTCCATGTTTTCTGCAGCTTTTAATTCTGCATCGTTACCGCCGTATCTGGGGCCTAAACTGCAGATTGTTTTGGAAAAATCGAGGGCATTTTGTGAATTAAATTCTTTAGCTTTGGTCAGTGGATCGGTTACACTCGGTTGAAATTGATCAATGGTGCTGGATGAATTGAACATGAATGCACCTGCAAGTACCACTGCGCATAATGCTATTCCTGCAATTAAAAATATGCTTTTATTCTTCATAAAAATTCCCTATCGCATTTGATTAATTATTTAAAATAGTGATAATCATTTGATTATGATTTAAACTAAATTAGAAAGTTTAAAAGAGTTAGAATCACAATATCTTAGATTAGTCATTGATCTGGTACTGTCAACTTTTGAGTTAATTTCCTGCACATAGTTTCTTTATTTAAACTTAATAATAAACTTTATTAGAATAGTAATAATTAGAATGTTATTGGTTGATTAATCTTTATGGGGTAATGGGTGTAAAAGGAGTTATTAATTATTTGGAATGTTTTTAAGGCTTTTTTGGCAATAAAATGAGTTTAGATTTTAAAATGAATAGTTCGCTTTTGGGATTTCTTTTCTTCCGAGCGATTAGCGAGGGAATTTCTATTGTTTGAAAATCTTAGCAGAATTTAATAAAAAGGATTCTTTAACGCTTAAAATGTATTTAAAATTAGAATTCGTTTTGATTTTGGTTTTCCGCAGCAAAAAATTTTTTATTTTTTGCGAGGATTTTGGATTCAAACTTTTCGTAAAAACCCTCAAACACTTCGTGTTTGGGGCACCAAAAATACTGTTAAAATCTATGATTTTGACGCCACGAAAATTGAAAATTTTCTTTGGCTTCGTATTTTTGAGTGTTTTAGCGGACCCGCCGGGATTTGAACCCGGGACCCTCAGATTAGGAGTCTGATGCCCTGTCCTGGCTAGGCTACGGGCCCACGTGTATTCAGAATTAGTTTGTTGTATCTGATTTATAAAGTTTATATTTTGGGATTTGGTTCGCTTTTGGAATTTCGATCTTCCGAGCGATTAGCGAGGCCGTCAAAAAAATCATAGATTTTTTTTGGGCCACAAAATC